>CAYMWP010000018.1:27204-47221 GCA_964393895.1 uncultured Anaerolineales bacterium
GGAGGCTGGTTGGTGGTTGGTCTGCTGATTGGCCTGGCTCACCTGACCCGCGCCGACGGCATCCTGCTGCTACCAGTCGTCGCCCTCGCCCCCCTGCTCTCATCCCAACCCCGCGCCACGCCTCACGCCTCACGCCTCACGCCTCACATTTCACGTTTCACGTTTCACGTTTCACGTCTCACGCCTCACATCTCACGTCTCACGTTCATCCTCCTCGGCTACCTGCTCGCGATGGCCCCCTGGTTCATCCGCAACGTCAACCTGATCGGCGCGCCGCTCTCTGCCGCCGGAACCAAGACCCTCTGGCTCACCGACTATGACGACCTATTCTGCTACCATTGCGACCTCTCGCTCCGCTCCTACCTGGCCTGGGGCTGGTCCAACATCCTGGACTCTAAACTCTTTGCCTTGTGGACGAACTTTCAGCGGTTGTTGGCGGAAGACTTTATGATCTTTTTGCTGCCTTTTTCCATCGTCGGCCTCTATCGGCTGCGCCGCCGCGCCCCCTTCACCCTTGCTCTTATCTACCTCTTGCTCATCTACTCTGTCCACTCCCTGGCCTTTACCTTCCCCGGCTGGCGTGGCGGCCTCTTCCACTCCAGCGGAGCACTGTTGCCCTTCCTGCACGCGGCGGGCGTGATAGGACTGGACGCATCCGTGAGATGGGCGGCGCAGCGCCGGCGCGGCTGGAACCTGCGACAAGCCTGGGTCGTGTTCACCGCCGGCATCGTCGCTTTGGCGATCATTTTGAGCGCCTATGGCCTCTTTATCAAACTCCCCTCGTGGAATGACTCGGAACAAATCTACCAGACCGCCGGCGCGTGGCTGGACGCGCGCCAGGTTCCCGACGGCGCCATCGTTATGGTCAGAAATCCGCCGGGGTTTTGGTATCACACTGCCAGACCGGCCATCGTCGTCCCCAACGAGGGCATAGACGGCCTGCTGCATGCCGCCGCGAGATACCGGGCCGCATACCTGCTGCTCGACAAAAACTACCCCAAGCCCTTGCGTCCCTTCTACGCCGGCGAGGAGCAAGACGCGCGGCTGAAGCAAGCGGCGGTCTGGGGAGAGGAAGGAGAGCGAACAGTGCTGTACACCTTCGAGCTAAAGGAGCAACCGTGATCCCTCTGCTGAAACTAATCGTCGTATTCGCCGGCATCGTCCTGCTGCTGGCCCGTAAGTGGAACCTGGGGCTGGTGCTCATGCTCGCCTCCGTGGCGACCGGCCTCCTGTTCGTCCATCCCCTCCCAGAGATCGGGCGCGACATTCTGCTGACTGCCGTTGACCCGCTCACTCTGCGACTGGTGCTGGCCGTCGTGCTGATCATGATCCTGGCGGAGCTGCTGCGCCAGACCTCTGGACTAGAGGGAATGATCAAAGCGCTTCAAGAGCTGATCTCCAATGGACGCATCGTCATCGCTGCGCTCCCAGCGCTGGTTGGGCTTCTGCCAATGGTCGGTGGAGCCGTGTTCTCGGCTCCGCTGGTGGACGAGGTGGGCGACCGACTGGGAGCGAGTGAGGAGCGCAAGACCTTTGTCAACTACTGGTTCCGTCACATCTGGGAGCCCATCTTCCCCCTCTACCCCTCCCTGCTCCTGGCGGCCCAAATGCTGGATCTGACGACCACCCAACTGGCGCGGGCGACGTGGCCGCTGACGGTAGCAGCAGTGACAGGAGGGTTGCTGTTCGGGCTGATAGGGATACCACGGCGCAGTTCCCAAGACCCGTCCCCAGCGCTTCACGCGCAAAGCCTGCGCGCTCTGGCGATGAGCATCTGGCCCATTGCGCTCGTCGTCATTCTCTCGCTCATTCTTCCCGTTGATGAGCGGCTGACCTTGATCATCAGCCTGGTGGTGACCATCACGCTGCTGATGGCGATCAAGCGCGTACCGTCACGCGACCTGAAGGAGATACTGCGTCGGCGCATCCCCTGGAAAACAGTGATCATCATCTTTGGCGCATTGACCTTTCAGAGAGCGCTGGAGAACAGCGATGCCATCACCGCTACTTCGGATGCCCTGACCGACCTCCACATCCCAGTGGTATTGGCTACCTTTGCAGTGCCCTTCCTCTCTGGCTTGCTGACCGGTCTGATGTCAGCCGCTTACACCATCGGTTTTCCCGTGGTACTGCCATTGGTGGTTGGGGATGGAGGGACCATCGCACCTGGATGGGTGATCTGGCTGCTGGCGGGAGGCTTCCTGGGAACAATGCTCTCGCCCATGCACCTCTGCCTGGCGCTGACCCGCGTCTACTTCAAGGCCGGGTGGTGGCCGGTCTACCGCTTGATCGTCCCATCCGTCCTCCTGGTGGCGGCGACCGCAATCACACTTTTACTCTCGGCATAACGCCGCTATTTGTAAACCTGATAGGGCATGCCCCACATTTCAAGCTATTGAGGAGATACGTGATCACTTTGCCATCCCCGCTCTCCAATTTTCTCGATTGGCTCCTGGCCCTCGCCCCCATCTTGGTAGTTCTCGTCCTGATGCTGCGTTTCCGCTGGGGCGGGGCACAAGCCGGAGCGGTTGGGTGGCTCGTGGCGCTGCTGGCGGCCGTGCTCCGCTTCGGCGCAGGGTGGCAAGTGCTGGCCTACGCCCAATTGAAGGGCCTGCTACTGACGTTCTTTGTGCTCTACATCATCTGGACCGCGCTGCTCTTTTACCGCGTCAACGCCGAGGCTGGCGCGCTCTCCGCCATCGGCGCAGGGCTGCCCCGCCTCACCCCTGATCGGGGACTGCAGGCGCTGCTCCTGGCCTGGATATTTGGCGCTTTCCTGCAAGGGGTGAGTGGGTTCGGCGTGCCGGTGGCCATCGTCGCGCCCCTGCTGGTGGGACTTGGTTTCCCACCGGTGGCTGCCGTCGTCATCACCTCGGTGGGACACTCCTGGGCCGTCACCTTTGGTTCTCTCGGCTCCTCATTCTACGCCCTCATCGGCGCGACCGGGCGCAGCGGAGAAGAGTTGGCCCCCTGGTGCGCGTTGATGTTGGGACTGGCCTGCCTCGGCTGCGGGGCGGGTGCGCTGTGGGCGGCGGGAGGCGGGCGCACACTGCGCTCGAACCTGGCTCCGTTGCTCGTCATTGGATTGGTGATGGCCGGAGTTCAATTCCTCGTCGTCACCAACGGAATGTGGTCTATCGGCGCGCTGGCGGGGGGCTTGGCCGGGCTGGCGGCCGGGGTGGCGTGGGCGCGGTTGGGACGCGGGTCGGCGGTATGCGCGGATCGCGCCGGAACGGGATCTGTGGATCGTTCTGAAGGAATGCCACTCGGCTGGGCGTTATTCCCCTACGCCCTCTTGGTCGCTTTGGTGCTGACCGCCAGGCTGATCCCACCCGTCCGCGATTTCTTGGGGCAAGTGGTCATCCAGGTCGAGTTCCCGGAACTGACCACGGCCCAGGGCTGGACGACGCCGGCTGGAACGGGCCGCGCCATCAACCTGTTCGGCCACGCCGGGGCCCTGCTGGCCTACGCTGCCATTATCACCTATGCCCTGTTTCACCGGCAAGGACGCTACCCTGCTGGCACAGCGCGCCGCATCGCGCGAACCGTTGCGCAAAAGGCAACCAGCTCCAGCCTGGGGATAGCGGCCATGGTGGGCATGGCGCTGACAATGGAGCACGCCGGTATGACGCACCTGCTGGCCCAGACAGTGGCGCGGGTGGCCGGGCCGCTCTTCCCTCTGGTATCTCCGTTCATTGGCGTGCTGGGCGCCTTTATGACCGGTTCCAACACCAACTCCAACGTCGTCTTTGGCCGCTTGCAGCAACAGGTAGCGGCCCTGGTCGGCGTCAGCCCGCTCGTCGTTCTGGGCGCGCAGACGGCGGGTGGGGCGCTTGGCTCAATGTTCGCCCCATCCAAGATCATCGTCGGATGTAGCACGGTGGGCTTGGGAGGCAGGGAAGGGCCTGTGCTGCGCGCTACGATACGCTACTCCCTGACCATCGTGGCCGGCCTGGCCCTGGCGACCATCGTGGCGACCTACTGTTTGCCTTAACCGGCGTGGAGGTTGTGGCGTGAGAGCTCGTACCTGTGCCCGTTCGATCAGCCGGCCGGTGTGGGAGCGGTTGCAGGCGAGATTGCCCCCCGCCCGCGTCCTGGCCGTCTTTGAGCGCGCCTGTGACCTGGCGACCGCCGGCGGCGACGTGATCGCCCTGGTGACTCCCCAGATCGGCGATGGGCCGCTGAACGTCGTGCTGGAGGAAAAAGATCATAGCTTTGCCGGGTTTGAGCCGGGAACGCCGGCCTGGTTGGAGGGAGGACGACTGCATATCGGAGGGCTGGTGGTAGAGCTGGATGGGGCCGCGCTCTGGGAGCCGCGCCCCGACTGGGAGAGCCTGCGGGCCGGCCGGGAAGACTTGGTAGATCGTCTGCCCCTCCTGCGCGCCCTTGCCCTGCGCCACGCCCCCGCAGGCAGCCTGCTGACCCTCACGTCCACACCGGCGGGCGGACCCGGCGCCGCGTTCGACCCGGCGCGGGAGGCCATAGAGACTCTGCGAACAGGATGGGAGAACGATGCCGCCCGGTTGCAGGCCGGAGCAATCCGGTTAGCGGGCCTGGGAGGCGGTCTCACCCCATCCGGCGACGACTTTCTCACCGGCCTGATGCTCTGGGGCTGGCTGGCCCATCCTGACCCCAGCTACCTCTGCCATCTGTTGGCCCAGGCGGCCGCCCCGCGCACCACGACCCTCTCGGCGGCCTTGCTGTGGGCGGCGGCGCGGGGCGAGTGCAGTGCGGCCTGGCACGCGTTGCTGGCGGCGCTCTGGCAGGGGAGCGACGAAGAGATCGCCGGGGCCGTGCCGGGCGTGCTGGCCCACGGCGCTACCTCCGGTGCGGACGCGTTGGCGGGGTTCCTCTGGCTTGGACTTTTCAGGGACGCGGATTTTGTCCCCAAAATACCGATGGGCAGCGGGCGCATAGTTTGCGCAAGAATCACCGTTGAACTATAATGGGACAAATCAGCCGCCACCCTTTTTCACAAGCTCTCAAGGAAGGAGCAAGATGGGATTTCTCGATTTCCTCACCTCGACCAAACGCCCCCCGGCCGGGACGCCGGTGCTGTCCCCCCAGGAGGTGCTGGATAGGCTCTTGAGCCTCAACCGGCCCACCGCTCCATACCAATTGGTGGACGGTGCGGCGGAGAACGTGGACCTGATCGCCGAGTGGAAGATCGTGGATGCGCAGTGGTACCAGGTGTTCGCCAAAGCAGGGTTGTCCAAAGTCTTCAAGATCTATCTGAAACTCGACCCCCAGGCCCACCAGGTACGGGCGATGGATCGGGAGTACACGGTCTCCTGGAGCGCCGGTGTGCCGACGCTCTCGCTGGCCGTCAGCGCCTTCCGAGGCCAGACCCAGGCAGTGGAATTCGGCGCGGCCTATGCGTTCACGGAAGAACTCGCGCCGGGGCAAGTGTACAAATACCGCTTTAGCACCAAAGAGATAAAACAGCCGATCCAGGAAGCGGTGATAGCTTGCGGGTGGATGTACAAGGGAGTCGCGTTCGGCAAGCTGTGACCCACGCGCAATCTCGGCGAGACGCCTCGCAAAGGAAGCGCAGAATCGGCGCAGCCTCGTTCGCGCTAATACTCGTCATGGCTATATCGTCATTTCTCCAACCGGATTGGATCGTTGCCATATTGGCGCAGCGCTCGCCTCAAGTGGTCTATTTTGTCGAGACCGAGGAGCCGGCCGTGGCCCTCACGATTGACGATGGGCCGGACGGCGTCGCGACGCCTAAAATCCTGGACGCGCTCGAGCAACACGAAGCACGCGCCACCTTCTTCCTGGTCACGGACCACATACCCGGAAACGAACAAGTCGTCCGCCGCATCGTGGAGGAGGGCCACGAGTTGGCGAACCACCTCACCGCCGACGAACCGAGCATTGCGCTCGCGCCCTCGGATTTTGAGGAACAACTGTTACAGGCGCACGACGCGCTTTCCCAGTATTCGGACGGCCCTCAGCCCATTCGCTGGTTCCGCCCCGGGTCGGGCTGGTACAACGGCACAATGCTCTCGATCCTGGACAAGCACGGCTACCAATGCGCCCTCGGCTCCGTCTACCCTTTCGACCCACAGATTCCCTCTTCGTGGTTCGCGACGCACTATATCCTGTCGAACGCTCGACCCGGCTCAATCATCGTCCTCCACGATTATGAAAAACGAGGCGAGCGTACAGCCGCAGCTCTCGCCACGATACTGCCGGAGCTGAATAGCCGTGGCTTTCGCGTGATCACTCTATCCGAGTTGCTGGATTGGCAACCCACAAACGAAGAGTAGGGCGATTTTGCTAACCGCCGCGAGATCGGCCCCATCTGACCTACAGACTTTCCGAGTTGTTCGATTTGGAATCCATAGACAGCGAGGGAGGGAAATAGTATGAAGAGAAAACTGCGAGGGCTCAAACACCGGGCCATCCAGCTTGACTTTAGCCTCTACCGGGTTGACGTGCCCATCCGCGACATCTCTGATATGGAACTGAGCGTGGTAGACGTCTGGCCGGAGGGAGCGGAAAAGGCGATAATGTTCATACACGGCTACGCTGGCTGCGCCGAAACGTGGGAATACCAGGTCAACCACTTTGCGCGCAGCTATCGCGTCGTGGTGCCTGACCTGCGCGGCCACGGTCAGAGCGACGCCCCTTTCACCGCGTACACCATGTCCGAGTTGGTGGATGACATAAACACGGTAGCGGACGCGCTCGGCCTGCCGGAGAAATTCATCCTGGCCGGCCATTCCTTCGGCGGCTCGATCTGCGTCGAGTACGCCAACGCGTGCCCCGAGCGATTGGAAAAGCTGATACTGATCGCGACCGCTGGCGAGTACCCCCTGCCACGCGGGGCTTCCCTGCTCTCCCGCGTGCCGACGGCCGCCTTCCGCCCCTGGTGGAAGTACCGCCCCCGCTGGAACGCCGAGCCTCACGTCCTGAAGCGCATGATGCTGAACAACATGCGTCGCTGGCAGGGCTGGCCGCTGCTGCAAAACATCAGCACGCCCACGCTCGTCATCACCGGCGAGCGAGACCGCTACTTCCCCCGTCACGTCTTTGAAAGGATAGGCGAGATGGTGCCGGGAGCCGAGGTCATTGACGTGGGCGCGTCCAAGCACAAGGTCCAGCTCGAACGCCACCAGGCGGTCAACCGGGCCATCGAGCGTTTCATCGGCCAGGAAGGAGAGGGGCGGCGTATCTCCTGGCGCGAGCAGACCGCCCGCTCGAATCTGCCGGAGCATCGCCCCTGGCTCAAGAGCTATGGCAAACAGACGCCGCCCACGGTCCCCATTCCGCGCCAGCCGCTGCATCGCTTCCTGGAAGCGGCGGCGGATAATGTTCCCAAGCAAACGGCGACCGTGTTCTACGGCTCCAAACTGACTTACCAGCAACTCGAAGGACAGGTCAACCAGTTCGCCCACGCGCTGCACGGACTGGGCATCGAGCCGGGGGGCCGCGTCATGGTAGTGTTGCCCAACATGCCGCAGATGATCGTCGCCTACTATGCCACGCTCAAGATCGGCGGTGTGGTGGTGCTCCCTAACCCTGACGCCGACGGCGCGGCCATCATTGGGCAGATCGAGCAAACCGGAGCCCAGGTGCTCGTCACATTGAGAGAGTTTGGCGGGCTGGCGCTGGCCGCGCAGGCGCAGGCTACGTACGCACGATCAACGTCCGCCCTCACCGTCGTCTTTGCCGACGTCCGCGAGGCCGTCTCCTCCTCCATCTACCGCGAACTCGTGGCCCGTTGGGAGGCGGCCGGCCTGGGCGAACAGATCAAGGCCGACAGGAGCTATGGGGGACATCTTATGCGGCGCTTGATGATGGATGCCCCCCGCCAGCCCCCTGACGTCGAGGTCTCCCCCGACGACCTGGCCGCCATCCTCTACACCAGCGGCACCACCGACGAACCCAAGGGAGTGCGCCTGACCCACGCCAACCTAGTCGCCAACGCGATCCAGACCCGCCACTGGATTCCCGACCTGAACTATGGCCGGGAGACCTTTTTAGCCGTTCTCCCGCTGACGCACAGTTATGGTATGACCACGGCTATGAACATCCCGGTCGCCATGGGCGCGACGATCGTGCTGCTGCCCGTTTTCGAACTGGGGCAGGTGCTCAGCCACATCAAGCAGTACAAACCGACCATCTTTCCCGGCGTCCCTTCGATCTATATGGCCATCAATCAGTCCCCCAACGCGCGCTCCTACGGGCTGTCGTCCATCAAGGCCTGCATCAGCGGCGCGGCCCCACTCCCCGTCGAGGTGCAGGAAGCTTTCGAGAAACTCACGCGCGGGCGCCTGGTCGAAGGATACGGGTTGACGGAGGCCGCTCCTGTGACCCACGCCAACCCGCTCGAAGGCAGCGGCAAGGTCGGCTCCATCGGCATCCCCATCCCCAATACCGACGCCAAGATCGTGGACTTGATGACCGGCGCCGATCTCCCCGTTGGCCAGATCGGCGAATTGCTCGTCAAAGGGCCGCAGGTCATGCCGGGTTACTGGGATGAGGAGGATGACGACCCCGAGTCCGTGCTCAAAGACGGCTGGCTCCACACAGGCGACGTGGCCGTGATGGACGATGACGGCTACTTCCAGATCATCAGCCGCAAGCGGGATACGATCCTGGCCGGCGATTACAGCGTTTACCCGCGCGACGTGGAGGAGGTGCTCTACGAGAACAGCAAGGTGATGGAGGTTGCCGTCGTGGGCATCGCCGGTGGGGAGAGCGGGCAGAGGATCAAAGCGTTCGTGGTGCCCCGCCCCGGCACCGACCTCTCCAAAGACGAGCTGCTTTGCCTGTGCCGCCGCCGTCTGGAAGAGTACGCCGTCCCGTGGGACATCGAGTTCCGCCAGGAGCTGCCCAAATCGTTCGTGGGCAAAGTGCTGCGCCGTATGCTGGTCGAGGAGCAGAGATGAAGATGGACCAAAACAGTCCCCGCCTAGTCCGTGTGGTCGTAGACGACAGCCCGCGCTGGGGAATGGTCGAGGATGAGCGGGTGTACGCCCTGGAGAGTGCGCCCTTCGGCGCCTACCGACGAGGCGCTGCCATCGGACGCCTGGCGAGCCTCCGATTGTTGGCCCCGGCGGAGCCATCCAAGATCATCTGTGTCGGCCTCAACTACCCGGCCCACGCCGACGAAGCCAACTGGGAAATGCCGTCCGAGCCGCTGCTGTTCTTCAAACCGCCCAGCAGTCTGATTGGACCAGGAGCGGACATCCTGATGCCGCCGCAATCGAGGCGGGTGGACTATGAGGCGGAATTGGCGGTCGTCGTGGGCCGGCGCTGCCGGAACGTGGCGGTGGAGGAGGCGTGGGATCACGTGCTGGGCGTGACATGCGGCAACGACGTCACCGCCCGTGACTTGCAGCGGCGCGACACCCTCTGGACGCGCGCCAAGGGGTTCGACACCTTTTGCCCCTTGGGGCCGTGGCTCGTCACCGGGTTGAGCGAGCAGGACGTGGCCGACCTGGCGATCGTCTGCCGCGTGAACGGCGCAACTCGCCAGCTAGCGCGTACCAGCGAGATGGCCTTCTCCCCGGCCGAGCTGATCGCCTACGCCTCGTCCATCATGACGCTGGAGCCGGGCGACCTGTTCATGACCGGCACCCCGGCCGGCATCGGGCCCCTGGCGGCCGGCGACGTGGTCGAGGTGGAGGTGGAGGGTATCGGCGTGCTGCGCAACCCGGTGAAATAACAGCCCACCAGTTGATGCGCCCAGCCATCTTTGACTGAAGCGCCCTCGCCTCGCGCGGGGGCGCTTTTCTTATGGGCGACTTGCGGGGAAGGGCTGTATAGGGCAGGTTCCAATCGGGATCAGCCCCTGGAAAGAGATGAGGAGTGACGTGAACGCACCTTCTGTACAGGCTGGCCGACGAACTGATCTCCGATTACATGTCGGTGGCAGAGCATCATAATCCAACTGGAGAACCTCTCCCCTACGCCGATAACGTTCTTGGGTCTAGACGTTCCCCGTTCCGCTCCTGGACACTTCCATAGTGATGGGGCGCCAAGTCCACCACAGGCTGCTCGGTCCTTGGCCAGAAGCGCAAGAAAGAACTGGTGAGTGAGGGCGGGGACTTGCGCTGACGGGCGGGGTAGAGTAGAATTGGCCGGAACAGAGGACGGGGGGAACCGCTCTATCATTGCAACTGGAATCTGGCAAATTTGGCTTACCCTTTATTAGAACGCAGATAAAGGCACACAAAATCAGCGTCCGCCCCGCAGAGGCGCCATCGGCGTTGATCTGCGTCCTGGTTCCGAACATCGCAATTTGCCAGTGTACAGATCGTAACAAGGAGCAAGCATGAATCTACACGAATTTGCCCGCCGGATGCCCAAGGTCGAGCTGCACGTCCACCTGGAAGGCTCCATCCGCCCGGCCACGCTGCTCCAATTGGCGCGGCGCAACTCTATCGGCCTGCCGGCCCAGGACGTGGAAGGGCTGCGGGACTTTTACCGCTTCCGCGACTTTGCGCACTTTGTGGAGGTCTATGTCACCATCACCCGCTGCCTGCGCACGCCCGACGATTACCGGTTGATCGCTTACGAGTTCGGCGCCGACTGCGCCCGCCAGAACATCCGCTACGCCGAGATCACATTCACCATCGCCACCAACACCAAGTACACGGGATTGCCCTGGCAGGTCATCCTGGAAGGCCTGAACGAAGGGCGCGCCCTCGCCCGCGCCGAGTTCGGCCTGGACTGGGGCTGGGTGTTCGACATCAGCCGCGATAGGCCAGGTACACAGGATCAGGTGCTGGATATCGCGCTGAGCGCCAGGGACGAGGGAGTCGTGGCGCTGGGGCTGGGCGGCCCCGAGGCTGACTTTCCCCCGCAACTGTTCGAGCGATCTTTTGAGCGGGCGCGCCAGGCGGGGCTGCACCGCGTCCCCCACGCGGGCGAGGTAGCCGGGCCAGAGAGCGTCTGGGCCGCGCTGCGCTTGCTCCACGCCGACCGGCTGGGGCACGGCGTGCGCTGCGTCGAGGACCCTGCGCTGGTAGAACACCTGCGCGAGCGCCAGGCGCCGTTGGAAATATGCCCCACCAGCAACGTCTGCCTGGGCGTCTACCCCGATTACGCTGCCCACCCCCTGCGCCGGTTGTGGGACGCGGGGCTGCTGATAACCGTCAACTCGGACGATCCGCCAATGTTCGGCACCGATCTGAACCACGAGTATCAGGTGCTGGTAGGGCACTTTGGCTTTGACGCGGACGAATTGGAACAGGTCAGCCTGAACGGGCTGCGCGCCAGCTTTTTGCCCCAAGCCGACAAGGCGCGGCTGGAAGCCGAGTTCCGCGCCGAGTTTGCCCAACTGAGGGAGGAATCTAATGTGTGATACTCTGGTCGCAGTCGACACGGCCACGGCCGACGGCACGGTCATTCTGGCCAAGAACAGCGACCGCCAGCCCAACGAGGCCCAGATGCTGGTCCACGTCCCGCGGGCCAGGCACGAGGCCGGGGCCACGGTCAAATGCACCTACATCGAAATCCCCCAGGTGGAGGAGACCTACGAGCTGCTGCTCTCCCAGCCCTTTTGGATTTGGGGCTGCGAGATGGGGGCCAACGAGTGCGGCGTGGCGATTGGCAACGAGGCGGTGTTCACCAAAGAGCCTTATGGCAAAGAACCTGGCCTGATCGGGATGGATTTCATCCGGCTGGCGCTGGAGCGGGCGGGCACGGCGCGCCAGGCGTTGGACGTCATCGTCGAGCTATTGGGAACCTACGGCCAGAGCGGTAACTGCGGCTTCCGCAACGAGGAATACTACCACAACTCGTTCATCATCGCCGACCCTGGTGAGGCCTGGGTGCTAGAGACGGCCGGCGAGTTCTGGGCTGCTGAGCGGGTGCGTGACGTGCGCACCATCTCCAATGGCCTGACCATCGGCGGCGAGTGGGACATGGCCTCGCCGGGGCTGGTCGAGCACGCCATCGAGAAGGGGTGGTGCAAGTCGGCGGACGATTTCCACTTTGCCCGCTGCTACTCTGATTTCCTGTACACGCGGCTTGATGGCTGTCGCGCCCGCCGGCGCCGTTCGACCGGGCTGCTGGAAGAGCAACGGGGCAGCATCACCGCCGAGACGATGATGGCCGCCCTGCGCGACCACGGCCCCCAGGCCGCCGCCGACCCCGCCTGGAACCCCAGCCGGGGTGTGCTGATGGATACAATTTGTGTGCACGCCAGTCTCGGCCCGCTCCGGCCCAGCCAGTCCACAGGCTCACTGGTGGCTCACCTGTCACCCGACCTCCCGACCTATTGGCTCACCGGCACCTCCGCGCCATGCACCGGTGTTTTCAAGCCGGTCTATCTGGGCGGGGCGGGGCTACCCGATTTAGGCCCTGATCCGACCGGCGACTATGACCCCGATTCGTTGTGGTGGACCCACGAGCAATTGCACCGGGCCGTGATCCGCGATTACGCTGCCCGTATGCCCCTGTACCGCGGGGAGCGAGACGCACTGGAGGCGGAATTTCTGAGCAAAGCAGCGGGGATGCGCGCAAAGTACCGGGGCGCAAACGAGGAGGAGCGGGCCGAACCCCTGGTCGCCTTTACCGCTTCTTGCTTCGAGCGGGCGGCCGAGGCTGCTGCCCGTTGGAGTGAGAGCGTGTCGTCTGCGCCGGTGCAGCGCCGCCCACCGAGGTTGTTCACGATGGCCTGGGACAAGTTCGATCAGCAGGCAGGTTTTGCGTGAGCTTGCGAATCTCCAGCCCTGCACTGCGGAGCAGGTATGCCCCCTGAAAAAGCAGCAATTCCTGATTGACTGACAAAACTAGTGCTGGATAACAGTCACGAGCATTAACCGCCGATGGACGCAGATGGCTCTACACAGATTCCCGGCGGTTTTCAAGCCAGATCTGGCATTCATCTGCGTCAATCTGCGTGAATCTGCGGTTGAATGTTAGATTCGTCAGTCAACCAGGCAGAAATCCTCATTTTACCGGATTCGAGGCTTCAGTACGCGCTGTGATTTTGCGCGCACGAGATAAATATGGTACAATCCTGGGTGAAGAAAGTGAAAGGAGGAACCTCATGGCCCCACAAGCGGATAAATCCAAGGAACATCTCAACGCTTTGCGACAGACGGACATTTTCTACGACTTGACCGGGCCTCAGTTGGAAGCGGTCGCGGCCCTCTGCTCGGTGGTCACACTCAAAAAGGGGGAAATCGTTTTTGAGGAAAACAGCTCTGGCGACGAGCTGTACGTCATCGCCGATGGAGCCGTAGACATTATGCTAAACTCGTCCCTCGTCCAGCCCGCCACCGGGCAACCGTCCCAACCACTGACCGTCGCTACCCTCAGACGTGGACAGACCTTTGGCGAGGTCGCGCTGGTGGACAAAGGGCTGCGGACGGCCTCGGCCCACTGCGCATCGAAACGCGCTCACTTACTGGTCATCCCGCGTGATCGGTTGATCGAGTTGTGCGATGGCCAGCCCGACCTGGGGTACCGCTTGATGCGCAACATAGCTGCCGATCTGGCGTTCAAGATCCGGGGCACCGATCTGACCATCCGCGAACAACTGTTTTGGCAGCCAAGATCAAGGTAGCGGTAGCGGGATTTGACATTCGACGCGCATCCGATATAATCTAGGCACGCGGGTGTAGTTCAGTGGTAGAACGTCAGCTTCCCAAGCTGAATGTCACGAGTTCGAATCTCGTCACCCGCTCTGACGCTCCGGCTCCCTGGAGCTGGGACGCGAAGAGCCCCTTAGTACATATTGTACTGTTAAAGTGCAGATGGCTAGTGTGGAAGTGGGCAAAGAGGCCGTCAGCCCAAGCCGGGGCTGGCGGTCGCTTTTATTCTCAGGTGCTTGGCTCGTCGGTCTCCTGCTGTTGGTTGGGATCGCGCTTCTCAGTATGTCACCAACGTGTGTAATGATGCGCAATGCACGAGCGGAAAATCCACACTAAATGGTTGTTCATCGCGGCCTTACTGGCCCTGGCAGTGCTGGCCCGCCTATTGCCGGGCGAGCGCACGGTGGACGACGCCTACATCACCTTTCGCTACGCCCGCAACCTCGTCGCCGGTCGCGGCCTGGTCTACAATCCGGGCGAGCGTGTGCTGGGCACGACCACGCCACTCTATACATTTTTGCTGGCAGGACTGGCGCTGGCGACCGGTTCCCGCGACTTTCCCACGTTGGCGTTGGCCGTCAACGCACTGGCTGGCGCGGCCTCGGTGGGACTGCTCTATGGCCTGGGCGAGAGGTTCGCCAGGCACCAGGCACCCGCCGCCGCTGCCGCCCTCCTCTGGGCCGTAGCTCCCTACAGCGTCTCCTTTGCCGTGGGTGGGATGGAGACCGATCTGACGGTATCGCTGCTCCTCGCCGCCGCCTACGCCCACGTAGCCGGCCGCCCGCGCGTGATGGCCGTCCTCTCGGCGCTGGCGCTCCTGGCCCGGCCCGATACGGCTATCCTGCTGGGGTTGCTCTGGCTGGCCCTGATCAAACGCGTAACTCGTAACTCGCAACCCGCAACTCTCCACGTCCCCTGGCGGGAAGGGCTGCTCACGCTGGCGCTCCTGGCCCCCTGGTTGATCTTTGGCACGCTCGCCTTTGGCAGCCCGCTGACCGGCTCCATCGCCGCCAAGTCTGTCACTTACCGGCTGAATCCCACCGAGGGATTGGTGCGACTGATCCAACATTACAGCAATCCCTTCTTCGGCGAAGCGCTGCTGGGTCATCCCTGGCACTTTGGCGGCTTTGTGGTCTATCTGCTGCTGTCACTGCTGGGCGGGCTGAGGGCGGTGCGGCGCAACCGGAGCTTTTGGCCCCTGCTGGCCTACCCCTATCTCTACCTGGTGGTCTTTGCCGCCGCCAACCCGCTCATCTTTCGCTGGTACCTCTCCCCACCGCTGCCGTTCTATTTCTTGCTCATCCTCACCGGCGTCTGGGTGGTAGCGGGCGACGTCGCCAAACTGATCCGCAACTCGCCGCTCGCGATCTTGGCCCTCTTTACCGCTGCTGCGCTCGTGCTCACGCTCAACGCCTGGGAGCAGCATCCCGATCATGGCCCGGACCGGCCGGCGCCGGAGATGGCCTGGTTCAAGCTGGAATTGCTTTACGACCAGGCCGCCGATGTCGTGCTAGCCCACGCTGCACCCGGCGACACGCTCTGCGCTGGCGACATCGGCGTACTGGGCTACCGCACCGATCTGCACGTCCTGGACACTGTCGGGCTGGTGACGCCGCAGAGCAGGCGCTACTACCCGGCCGACCCCGACATCTATGTCATCAACTATGCCATCCCGGCCGACCTGGTGCTGGCGCTCAACCCCGACTATATCGTCATCCTCGAGGTCTACGGGCGGCTTGGACTGTTGCCCGACCCGCGCTTCCAGTCCCGCTACCGGCTGCTCGAAAAGCTGGAGGCGGACATCTACGGTTCGGACGGGATGCTCATCTTTGAGCGGATCCCATAGCGTGGTCTTGGCCGCAACCTAATCCTCGGGACACGGATGAACGCCGATTTCACGGATTCTTGTTTCCTTTCTTATCCGTGTTCATCCGTGTGATCCGTGTCCTAAAAAGATTCTCGCATACGACGCAAATACTGTAGGGCAATTCTAAGCTGCGTTGCGGCGCCGCCCCCAGAGCACGACCGCTGTCACCACAATGATCAGGGCTGCCGTTCCCAGGCTGACCCAGCGCCCCCACATCCAGCCCCTCGGAGCATACACCAGCGTCACGGTGTGAGAGCCATTGGGGACCGGCAGGCCGCAAAACGCCACGTCTGTGCGGTACACTTGGGCCTGCACGCCGTCCACGAACGCCCGCCAGCCCGGCGCCCACACCTCACCCAAGACCAGCCACCCTGGGCCGTCTGCTCGCACTTTGACGTGGTTCGGTGTTCGGTGAACCACCTTCCCGGCGCGATACGAACCGCCAGATGGAGGTTCGCTTTCTGGGGCGTGGGGTAGCGTCGCTGTCTCCTGTGGGCCATACGTTTGCAGCAAGGTCAGCGCGGCCGCATCATCCCCCTCGACCGCAATGCCCGGCACGACAAAGGCTCGCGGCAACACCGCTGGGTTCTCGTAAACGCGCACCGCCCCCGCTTGCCAGATCAACGACGGCCACCAGTTCAGAGAATGGTCGGCGACGACGTAGCGCACGTTTCCGATGCCCAGCAATTCTTGTTCGGGCTGCGCTCTGAGGTAGGCGTGCGGGTCCACTTCATTGCTGATGCAGGTCGGCACGGCGACGGCATACGCTTCCAGGTCGCATCCGCTGGCGGCATTGGCCCACCGCACGTAATGGTCGAACTGGAACGGGTCGTTGCCGTCAACCGTCTCGAGGCCGTTAGTGACTGCCTGTGCCAGTGAGATCAATCCGTGGGTAGAGTAGACGCGGGAGCGGGCTGGCTGCGACGTCAAAAAGTCAACCACGGGCGTGGGCGCGGCAAGCGTGGATACCTGTTCCTGGGCAATGAACTGCGGCGCTAACGCCAACACCTCAAGCACGACCAGCACCGCCAACAGGACTGACACATACCGTCGGGCAGCTCGAACGCGAAATCGCCCCATCAATACCGCCGCTGTCGCCGCCGCTACGCCGACGCTGCCGAAAGAAACAGCCAATGCGCCAGGGAAGCGGAAGCTCCACACTGCGCCAATAGTCAGAAGCAGGATCAACGCTACCCACCAACCCACGAGCGCGAATGCCCTCCGCACTCTCACCTGTCCCAAAACATCCCAACCCATACCTGCCAGCAGCGCCCAGGCCAACTGTACCAGGAACATCATCCTGGATGGAACCCGCAGCCAGTTCATCCCTGGCAATATCCAAAAGAGCAGGGGGAACAACGGCGTCGCGCGCCCCAGTGAGAAAATCATCCCCAAGACGACCAGCGCGACGAGAAAGCGCCACCCCGTGGCCCGGCCACGCGCTAACCAACTGACCGGCGACAGCATCAGAGTCACGGCGCCCGCGTATACAACCCATTCAGGGAAAGCCAATGCGGTGGGCAGCCCCAGCCCCACCAGCAGTGGAATGGGCAAGGCATACTGGTTCACCTCAGATAACGTCATCGCGCCCCGCGAGCTGAACGGCAGCAATTCCAAGAACGGCCACATTTGTACCGCAGACAGCCCCATTGCCAACGCCAGCGCTCCCAACCCGGCGCCCCCGGCCCTCAGCCAGCGGCGCAGTGTCCCAGGTTCCCGGTCGGCCAACCGGACAGACAAACCCCACCATCCAACTACCAGCACACTTAACCAAAGAGTCGGTAGATGAGTCAGGGCTTGCGCCGCCACTGCCACTGCCGCTCCTACCACCGGCAACCAGCCTGCCCGCCGCGCCAGCCCGTCCCCGGCCAGCCAGAGCCACGGCAGCCACGCCACGGCAGCAACGACGTCAACGTGACCGCCGCCCACGTGGGCCACCACCTTGGCCGAGAGCGCGAACAGCAGAGCGGCCAACAGCGCCCCGCCCGGCGATAATCGCACCACCCGGCGCGCCAATCCATAGACGCCCCATCCAGCCCACACCAGGTGCAGGGCAAAATACAGGGTAAAAGCCCAGCCAATGGGGAACAGGAAAACGAGCCAATACAACGGGTACGCCAGCAGCATAGACGGGTTGCCGGCGATGGGAACGCCTCCCAACGCCGAGGTGCGCCAGAGGGGTATCTCACCCCATTGCCGCCAGGCTCGGACGATATAGGCGGCATTCGGCCACTGTTTCGTCACGAAATCAGTGCCCAGTTCCGTCGGCGAAATGATTGCCAGATTCTCGTCGAGCAACCAGGGGGCCAACAACGTCAGCACTGCGCCGACTATCACCAGGCGCAGAACCCAATCCACGCGCCGATCCGTCATCTCGCTCGCTTTACAACTCAACTATCGGTGTCATGACTGCCACCTCAACATATTTTCGAGTCTCCCATAGCCGTTGATGGGCTGCCGGATCTGCAAACTCGGCGGTGGAGTGGTCGTCAAGGCGGTTCGAACGCGCCGGCCAGAGCCAGTTGCGAGAGTAGAAACTCTCTCCAATCCAGGTAGGCCGAACCGCTGGCCGTAGCGGAGCGCGGCGCGTAATTTAGCTCGACCGGTTCGCGGGCCGGTTTCCACCCCTCCGGCAGTGGAAAGGCCACGTCCGCGCACGCATCGCCGCACAGATAACGGGAATCAATCATCTGAACCGGGCGCAATTCACCGCCTGGCTCCATTTGGAAGGCGACGACGCGGTCATAGTCCAGGCTGATCGTGTGTTTGCGGACGACGTCGGTGACCGCCACGATCTGTTCCTGGCCCAGGACGAACAATTGCTGGTGAGGCGCAAAGCCTCGCTGCCAGGGCAAAGCGTGCAGGGTGGGGTTGGCGTAGAAGCGACGCACCAGTTGGGTGAAAGGGTAGTAGAAACGGTTGTCGAACGGGCCGGCGGGCGCATCCAGAAACAGGAGAACGGCGCCGTCGTCCAGGGCAGGCGCATGGCTCTCCAGACCCCGCAGCACATCCAGTTGCGCGCTCCAGGCCCTGGCATACTCTCTCTGCAAGCCCAGCCCGCCCAGCAGAGCGACGGCCAGCAGTGTGACGATCAGCGTCTCACGCAGCAAGACCCGTCCTTTGCCGCTCAGTGGCAGGATGGAGCCTGGCAAAGCGCACGCTCCGGTCACGAGGACGGCGTGCCCCAGGGCCGCGCCGAGCACGAACCGTCCATCCAGCGTCCCGACCGCGTTCTGGAGCGGAAAGCTGGAAATGACGATGGGCGTCACCGCCGCCGCCGAGAGACAAAAACCGCCGCCGATGAGCGCCAGATTCCCGCGCCAATCCCTGAAGCCGCTACCGCTGCCCCGCAGCAGCCACCGCAAGGCGAGCAGTAACGACGCCATCAATGCGATCAACGTGATCGCGGATTCTACCAGGCCAAAATCCAGCATGGCCTTGAGCGCGTACAGCCAACCGTTCCACGTCGTGGCCGCGGGTAAGGCCCGAACCTGGGACTGGAGCCAGGCGGGGGTCAGTTTGACGGAGACGTAGAACGGGTCCGCGCCCCGCGAAGCAGCGCGGTCAATCCACAGACGGAACGCCAGGTAGATCAAGAGTAACGAGCCGCACGGAGCCGCGTGGGCCAGCCAGGCGCGGAAACCACGCCAGGCAACGCCGGCGAGGACCAACGGCAGCAGAGCCAACATCACCACGCCCGTCTCGTACGAAAAGAGAGCCAACCCCATCAGGGCCAGGCTGACGATAATCGCCGGCAGGGACGGAGTGGGGGCCGTCCACGTTCGCAGCCACAGGTAAGCGGCGCCGGCCGCCAGCATCATGCAGATACGTCCCGAAAGCACGGGCAGATACAGATGGGCCGTATCCGCCGGATACAGCAGGGATACAGCAGCGACTGTGACGCTATCCGGCACGCTCCAGTGCAGGATGTCCCTGAATATGGCAAAGATGGCGACGGCCGTCGTCCACTGAACGAGGAAAGCAAAGAGATAATAGCCCCAGATCCGCAGTCCGAACAGCCGCCACAGGCCCATCCACACATAGGGCACCGGAGGACGCTGGGGGTTCTCGTGGAGCAGCGCGGAGGGAAAGTGACCGTCCGACAGATGGGCAAAGAACCACCAATCGTCCCCCACCAACCCGAACCAGGGTGTATAGGCCGCCAGGCCGACCAGCGTCAACGCGAGCAAGAACAATCCCGCGCGGGCTATCTCGGAGGTACGTGAGGAGGCCGGCTCTGAAGCAGACATCGCAAACAGTTCACCCCAAAGGGCAACCGAGCCAGGGCCTCACCGCCCTGGTATAGTTCGCAGTTGGTAGCGGCGCGCCCACCTCGTTATCACAGACACGCTCCCCGTTCCTTGGTTTCGCGGTGCATATTACCCAGCCAATCTGCATTGAAGCCGCACCAACGGTCGGGGTTAGCCGCTGCGCGGATGCGGGACAGAGCCTCCGCTACGACACCCACTCCAAGCGCGTGTGACCGCCGACGCGCGGCGCGGTCGGGTAGAGAAGCGGCGTTACCGCCGCTCCCCCCCTAAGAACCGTGCGTGAAAGTCTCCCTTCACACGGCTCAAGCATCTCGAAC
>CAYMWP010000019.1:0-29765 GCA_964393895.1 uncultured Anaerolineales bacterium
AACCCCGGGCACCATAGATGTCTGCCGGCGCGCTTTACCCGGTAAACAAATACCCATCGTGTTTACGATTATGCCCTTATGGCAGCAGTATAGTCCAGGACTCTTAAATCCCGTTAAACGGGACGTTAATACTTGGTCAAGGTCTCGTTAATCTTCGTGATGACTCCCTGTTGGCGAGGACTACAATTCAGTATCAAGTATGGCTGTGCCGATAGGGTCGTAACCAGTAAGGTTTAGGATCAATATTGTGCTGCCATGATCTGCCGCGCCCACTCGGTTGCACGCTCGAGTTCCCCCTCTTTCAATGGGCCTTCCGTATCCTCTACAAAGAATCCTTCGGGCGACACCGCCAGTTCGCCGCCTTTCTTTGTGAGCCTGTCGGCGATGGGTTGGGCGGCATAGCCAAAGATCTTGACAAAGAACGCCAGGACGCGGATCTTTTCTATCTCGCTCACCGTAAACCGGGTATCGAAGGCAGCGACCTTGACACCTGCAAGTCCTTGCGCAGGGATGTTTTTCAGAAACTCTTTGATGGCCGGCAAGGGTTGAAATTTCTGTGTCGGGGAGCCGACGATGAGCACGTACAGACCCGTCAATTGCCCCGGCTGCACCTCGGTGACTCGG
The DNA here is from genome assembly GCA_964393895.1 of uncultured Anaerolineales bacterium. Lineage (GTDB taxonomy): Bacteria > Chloroflexota > Anaerolineae > B4-G1 > B4-G1 > B4-G1. Next base: position 625 of record CAYMWP010000019.1, read on the forward strand.
CGCGCCTCGCATCCTATCGCCTCGCCCATCGCCTGGGCGATTTTCTCCGTGTTGCCAAAAGCCGAATCGTACACAATCAATGCTTTCATCGAGACGCACCTCCAGTTCCTACATATCGCGTGCAAACCCAGCCAAGACCGCCAACAGAGGCAGCCCCAGGTCAAAGATCAAAAAAAGAGCGAAACCCAGGCTCATCATGGTTTGGTTGAAGAAATGTCCGAGGATCCATCCGCCGAGGGACCAGACCACGAAAGCGATCAAAGCCCACGGCCATACCCTGGCCAGAAAGCCGCGGGCGCTGCCGGAAAGATGTGCTCGCCACCGGGCCAGCGGCGCGTTGATTCTAGTCCCGGCAACCCCCGCGAGGATGCCGGTGTATGTGGGGACGAAACCGCCACCGACGAGGAGCATAGCGATAGACAACAAAATCAGGGTCGGGCCGCCATGCTTCCGCTGAACGAACGCAACCGCCCAGAGCGACACGCCCAGGCCGACGATGATCGCCAGGATACCTGTTACGAGGGAATGGGGGACGATCGTCATGGCGGGTAAGCACGCATGCCACACCGCATCTGCCTGGCATGGCGCGCCGATGGCGTTGATCATGATGCCACCTGGCGCGACGTTTCCCTGGAGCGTTTCGAAAGCACCGTGTGCCGCGCCGAGGAGTCCGGCGTAAACGCCAAGCATCAAGGTGGTCGTTCTTGTTGCCCCCCCTCGTTTCAAAGTTTTGCCGCCAGACTGCTCGCCCAGGCGCGGATCGCTTCCCAGTCCCGCAGGTCGCTGGCCGGCATCCCGTGCAGGGGGCTGGCGGGCAAGGTAGCCAGCAAACTATCGGGGAAGCGCAACTTGGCCGGGTCGTACACACCGCCGAACAGTTCCACCGCGATTGGCTTGAGCCAGGGGAACTTGGCCAGTTCCTGGTCCATCTGTGTGCGCACGTCCTGCCAATCCTCTTCGGCCGCGCGCGTTGGGCCAAGCGTGAAAATCGCCACGGGCCGGCCCGCCAGGGATTCTTGATGCCGCGCCAGGAAACGGCGCGCGTCCTTGAGCCAGCGCCCGATGTAGAGTGGCGCCCCCAGTATCACGGCGCGGCACCCTTCCAGGGCCCGCACCTGCCGCGCGGGCTGAAGACCTACCTCAAACCCACTTTCACGCAGTGTCGCCGCAACCTGCTCGGCGACCTCCTGCGTCGAACCGTAACGGGTGGCATAGGCCACGAGAATTGAATCTGACATGGTTTCCTCCTTTTTCCGACATGAGTCTCTCATTTGATGAGCGCATCTGCTGCTACATCCGCGGGCGCAGACTCTCAGCCCAGGCGTGAATGGCGCTCCAATCGCGGTGGTCGCCTTCCGACCAGACAGACGCCGAAGAGCACACTCAGGCGGAATTTCAGACGGTCGCCAAACGATGGAATTTTGCTAATGTCCAGCACACCGGCGAAAAGCCCTTCGCTCACCGGCCGCACGATACTACGCACCGGGGCTGACCATTCCGACACGGCCGGACGGTATTTTTCATCGTTCTTTATGGCCAAGGTCATACACACCGTAAACATAGCGGACGGCTTTGGGTATAACGCGGTCCGGTTCGTGCGCACAAATGCCATCGCTTCCGGCAACCACTGCTGGTTCTGAATAGCGCTGCCGGCCACCACTGCCCGGTAAGGCATCAGGTCTTTGACTTCCTGCATGGGCAACACGTCCACCGGCGCGCCGCCTTCGGCCAGGGTTTTACCAATTGCTTCAGCCACACCTCGGGTGGAATCTGTCCGGGTGGCATAAGCCACCAAGATTTTGCTCGTCATGGATGATTCTTCTCCATTTCCAGGTTTTCGCCGTACCTTCTTGCGATCCACAAAACCAAAGTGATGACCATAGCACTCATTAACCCTGGGAATAGTGGATTGATCTGATCGCTGACGGTGAAAAAGTTGAACGTCCCATGCCACAAAATCACCGGCCACAAATTAAACCTGGACTGCTTGGCCAACCAACCCAAGAGCAGTGAGCCAAAAACGAGACTAACAATCCAGCCAATGGTGCCAAACCATCCCATCGTACTCAAATCTTTGTCGTAGAAGAATACCGGCAAATGCCAGGGCGCCCAGATAAAGGCGACGTATAACGTGGCGATTCTGGCCTGGAAACTTTTCGTCAATTCAGGGAACAGAAAGCCGCGCCACCCGCCTTCTTCCCCTAACCCATAGAATAAACACCACAGAAGCCAGATCAACACTGGATTCGTGATGGGCAGCTTTGAATTCAAGCCCAGGTCAGAGAAGACGACCCACTCTCCCGTGAAGATTCCTAAAACCAGGGCGGCAATCAGGAAGAAAACAACCGGCATGCCAAACCCGACCAAGGCCCACTTCACGCTTGGCATTGCAAAGAGCTTGTCCCTCAAGTATCGGATGACACCGGCTTTTTTCTCGAAAAGATAGGTGGTAATCACCGCCCCTAAGAAAGGTCCCAGCCCTCCGGCGATATGCAGCCAGTTGGAAAATCCCCAGCTCACATTGAAATTGTGAGCCAGCACATTTGGCATCCATATCAGCCACGAAATACCGTAAGCGAAAAGGACAAAGGTGATGAGTTTCTTTTTGTTCATTTCTCTCCCAAAGCGGATTCAGTCTAGTGACTGGAATCTGGCAAATTTGGCTTACCCTTTATTAGAACGCAGATTAAGGCAACCAGAGGTTGCACCAGATTTTTCGCAGATAAAGGCACACAAATCAGCGTCCGCTCCGCAGGAGCGCCATCGGCGTTGATCTGTGTCCTGGTTCCGAAAATCGTAATTTGCTAGTGTACAGCTAGTGAATAGATCAGATATATCGAAGATACGAGCAACAAAAAAGCCGTGATCCCACCTGGAAAATAAGCTCTACGGCAAAGCATGATGCCAATATGCCCAATCCCGTTTGCCAGCATAATCACGGCGAATATCCAAGCGAAAGGAATGGCAAGCGGATGCCCGCGCGTAGAGAGGAAGAGCGTGGAGAAGCAAAAAGCATAGAGAACAACGTTGACGCCTACGAAAACAAAAACCGGCATCTCCCCAACCGGAAATTTCCGCCGGAAGCCGGTGCGCACTTCCTCGTACAGGTGAGCGATCAACGTCAGGATGAGCAGGAGGATGGCAGAGGTAACGACGTTCATACGCCATTCAAATTTCCCTCTTTTCTGCCGAGTTATTGACCGTCGCGTCCATGTCGTCAAACCGGATCAACTTGTAGACGTTTTTCACGGTCGGTTCACGTTTTACTCCTCCTCGCGTTCAATCCACCCATATCGGTAGACAAGCCAGACCCCAGCCAGCACAAGCGCGGCGAGCGGCCATTGCCAGACGGGGGGATGGAAGGTCTCGACGGGGGTGAAGACGAACCAGTTGAGCAGCCAATTGACCAGGAAGGCCACCAACAAGCTGCGCGCCAGAACGACGTAGAGGCCGAATCCAATCCCGATCAGCGTGGTGATAAAGACCTCATCAAGCATTCCCTGGAGGGTAGTAATCTCATTGACGCTGGCAAAGTGGTACGCCCCATACAGGGCGGCGGATAACAAGACGGCCAAGGTGGCCGCCCAGCGCGAACCGCCAAAGACACGCTGCCAGCCGCGCAGCATCAGCCCGTACCACAGCAGGGTGTAGGCAATCATCGTGGGGATAAAGATGGGCAGCGGGGCTAGAATCCAGGTCAGGGGTTGGGAAAAGACGGTTCCCAGGGTCATCCCCTGATCAGACATGGCAGCCATCCCCAAAGGGATTGCCAACCCGAGAAACAGAGCCGATCCTAGCCAGAACCATGTGGTCTTTTTCTTTGGAAAGAGGGGTACGTCCAGGTTCCATTTGCGGCACAAGTGATAGGGAACGATGACTCCGGTGATGGAAACTCCGGCATAATACAGAATCTCGGCGGGTATGAACAGGCCGGGTGCACCGTGTGCGGCGATGTAGAACAGGCCATTGGGAGCCAGGTTCGCCACGAACCACGCCAGCCAGACCAGGATCAGGGCCAGCGCTACGCGGCGGCGGGTGGGAGAGGTTTGTGTTACCGGTGGAATGAGCATGGTCATTCTCCGCGCAATAGCGCCTTCTGGGATCTCGTGTGCCATATCCAGACGAGCGTAATCCCCACCAACCCCGCCAGTGCGAGGCTGCGCGCTACCGGGTGCTGGATTTCGCTCACCGCCTGCGATTGCACCAGCACGTCGTAAACGCCGCCCACACCCCAGAAGAAGGGATAGATCAGCAGAGCGCTGTTGCCCAATCGGAAGGTGATGGCATAGATCAAGCCGACGGGAAACAGCTTGGCGTATTCCGGCTGGAAGCCGATGTGATGAAAGGCATAGAACGCCGCCGCTAGCAGGATGGCGGGCACAGCCCCAAAGGCGCGCTCGAACAATGTACGCAGGAAGCTGTAGAAAAAGACCACCTCGAACACGCCCGCCAGCATGATAAACGCAATCTCCCACAGGGTCAAAGCGCCAAGGCGGAAATCGGCGGGCAGCGGAACCTCGTTCAGGAACATCAGGAACAGCAGCGCGCCCAGGATCAGGTTGATGGGCAGGTAGAGGTACCAGCGCCGCAGGGTCAGACCGAAAGCGACAAAGTCGCCTCCCGCGCGAAGGATGTACCACAGCGGGAAGGCGATCCCCACCAGGAGTATCATCAACTCGTCCCTGATGGCGATGGATAGCCAGGGAATCTCTCGGGTGGGTATCATGGCCCAGGAGAGGGCCAACACCACCATTCCCGCCACCGTTGGAACGAGTGTCTCTTTGGTTGGCTGCCAGCGGAATAGACCTGACAGACGTTCTCGTAATGTCATCGTACTCTCCCATCAGGATTGGGTCGCCGGCGCGACAACAAGCTTTCTTCCAGTGATCGCGCGATCTCTTTCGTCTGCATGTGCAACGCATACACTCCATCTCTCCCAGTTTCTCCGTCCGGTGCTTCGAAGGAGACGCAATATCCCTCGGCCATCTGGTTGAGCCCGGGTATGTAGAGTGGAATGACCAGCCACAGACCGTTCCTCGCCCACCCCCGACCGATCTTGACCCGCTTGACCGCGCTCAACGGGAACTCGACGGTCGCGCCCCTGCTGCCCTCCGAGAAGGCGTTCACGTTCGCCAGCTCCCAGAAGGATACGGCGCCAAAGGTCCCAACGGCCCAATGGATGACCGCCAGCGCCAGCGCCAGAGCGAGATAGCGCCAATCCCACAGCACGGCCGCCGCCAGCAGCGCCGGGACGATCAGCCAAAAGAGGATGATTTGGGCGACTATCCAAAGCCGGTAGGTGAATCTCCCCACTCGTGGGCCTGTGACTGTGACCACTCCGTCATCTATTGATACCTGGACGCGGCTCCCGAAACGAGAGCTTGTCCGGTAGGAATAGGCTTCAAAGGATTTTTGCTGTGTGCTCATGCTTTTCTCGTGCTGTTACTCCTTCCATACGATTTCTCGCCTTGTTCGAGCCCCCTACATGATTCTAAACCTCTATCGCCTCCCGCTCAAACTCCTTGAGCTGGGCCGATTGTTCGCGCAGCCTCTTCACCAGGGCAGGCACGTGGCGGGCACCATCCTGGGGGCCTATTGCTTGCAGGCGGACCACCTCGGTCACGATGCCCTCCATCTCGTTCGAGAGGCTCATAAGCTGGGCCTCGACGCGATCCAGGTGCGTCGCAACGATCTTGAGCTTGGATAACCGCTCCCGAAGCGACCGGCGGGATTCCTCATACTCCCGCTGGACGAGCGGATCGCCGATGCTGTCGAGCATCTCGTCAATGTGCTGCAGATCGGCCTCCAGGTCGGCCTGGGATTGCGAGACGAGACGATAGTTCTCCAGCACCGTCATACGCTGACAGAGCGAATGGACCTGGTTGGTCAGCCTGTCTATCTCCGCCTGGATCGGCTGGAGGGCCCGGCGCGTGCGGGCCGGGGCGGAGGCCAGGCTATTGAACACGCCCACCTGCGAGCGTTCGACGCGGTCAAAGTAGCGCTGAAACCGTTGGGCCAGCGGGGCGCGACGTTCCATCTGATGGCTGATCCGCAGCGAGGGATGCCGGGCCACAGCGATGACCATGATCAGCCAGAACAGCACCCCCACCGGGAAGAGCCACCACGCGGCGACCAGCCCGGCCACCGCCGATAGCCCCAGCATCAGCAGATTGAGGGGGTGAATCAAGCCCGTCAGGAATGGTGAACGTGAACGCATACCTTTGCTCCGTAGAACGCCAAACGTGAAGCGTTCATCACGCTTCACGTTTCACGCGTTAGAAGAACGTCGCGATCTCGGCGTACACTTGGTGAATCGTATCTGGGTCGCCCTCGTATTGCTTGCCGCCCGTGGGTTCGGCGATCTGTTGCAGGACATTGAAGTCAGCGCCGCTGCCAAAGGCGATGGTAAAGACCTTGGTGGCGCTGCCGCCCTCGCTGAGATTGCCGATTTCCGTCATCAGTCCACTCAGGCTCATCGTCGAAGCGGTGTCTTTGCCATCGGAAAGCACCACCACGGCGCGGATGTGCTGGGGGTCGCCGCTGGCCCGCAGTTCGTCGTATGCCATCTGCACCGCGTCGTACAGCCGGGTGTCGCCTCCCTCGACGATGCCGGATACGCGACGGAGCACGTCTTCACGCTTCTCCCCCAATGGCGATAGGTCCGTCAGGGCGATCAGTTCGTCGCTGAACAGGATGATCTGCAACCGGTCACGGTCGTCCAGCAGATTGATGAACTCGATGAGGCTGCTACGGGCCGAGGCGATCTTTTTACCCCCCATGCTGCCGGAGACATCCATCGCCACCACCAGATCCACGGGTTTCTTCACTTCCCGCCACAGCACCTCGATGCCGGCGATCACCTGGGCGGAAGGCACCTCCAGCACCGTCTGCGGCTGGTTGGCGTCAACGCCGTGGGCCGCGTCCAGCGGCGCGGAGAGCGGGATGGATGGATCGGCCGGGCGGAAGCCGTACTCCAGGGCCGCCAGTTGCTGGGGTCTATCCAGCAAGAAGGCCAGGAAATCCTCGGCGGCGACCTTTTGCTCGGCGGTGACCCAGGGCGCGTTCAAGATAGCGTAGGGATGGTTGCTCCAAAAGGTCCCTTCCTTGGGATAGATCGCCACGACCGGCAGTTGCGAGCTCCGCCCGGCCAGCCGCTCGCTTTCCTGCGCGACGATCAGGTTTTCATAGAGCACGGCCGCGCTCAAGTAGGATGGGCCACGCTCGAACATTTTCGTGGCAAAAAAGCCAGTGCTTCTGCCATAGTGGATGATGCTGCTTTCCACGTCGGCCACGAAAGCCTTCACGCCGGCATCTTGAAGGTCCTCTAGCGTCAGGTCGCGCTGCTTGCCCGCGCCGGCGTAGGTCTCGGCGATGATCGAGACGATGCCGCTGTTGGAGTGGTTGGGGTGGGTGTGCCCCAGCTTGAACGACCCCCACTCCGGGTAGCCGTAGGCCGCCCAGCCTTCCTCGGAGGTCGCCATCTCTGCGATGTCGGCCCAACCCAATGGCTCGTCGGGCCAACCCAGCGCCTCGGCCATCGGCCGCCACATGGCGATCACCACCGGGCTGAGGACCAGGTCCTCCGGCTTGCCTACCACCAGATCCTCGGCGTGCTCGCTGCCCCGCCACCCGGCGTTGGCGACGGGGACGTAGACCGACGAGGCCGGACTCCACACCGTAGGCTGAATCTCCCCCGCGATAATCGCGTTGGCCGACTCGATGGAGCCCATCGGCGTCGCCTCGACGACGATGGTGGAACCCTCCGCGGTCTTGTTTTTCTGGGCATTGTACTCTTCCACCAGCGGCTCCAGCCATGCTTGTTTCTCGGAGCCGTAGTAGATGCTGACCGTCACGGCCTTGCCGCCCAGCAAGGGTAGCTGGCCGCATCCCGCTACCAGTATACTCAAAGCGACCAAAACCACAAACCGTCTACAGAAATCTCGATTCATTTCCGCCTCCTCTTTTCTGGACTAGCCCTCTTTGACTACCGCTGCGCGTTCCGCGCCCAAAAGTCCAGCAGTGTGTTCAACACATTCCCCGGCGGGACCTCGACCTCCGGCGGCAGGTCTATCCTTATGCCGTTGGCCGCGTAGCGCTGGAGTGGACTGCCGGGCTGATCCAGCGGGATGCCGTCGTCCACGGGGCGGAAGCCGTGCTGGAGCAGCGCTAATTCCTGCATCTCCCTGCCGGTGAGGAAATCCACAAACATCCGGGCGGCCTGGGCCTCCTCCGGCGTGACCCAGTCGGCTTGCAGCACGCAAAATGGATGATCGCTCATGTGCGTGGCCGGCGGATAATAGATCTGCAATTCCCCGTAGCGCCCCACGGCGCTCTCGGCGTGCTCAATCGCCGTCGCTTCGTACACGGCGACCATATCGTGAAGGCTCGGCCCGTAGGCGACGATCTCCTCCATATAGGTGCCGGTGCTGTCGCCAAAGCTGGAGATGGTCCCCTCGAACTCGATGAACCAACGCTGATAGTCGGCGTCGGAGAGAATGTCGGCGCTGGTCAGGCCGTCGGTCTTGCCAAAGTAATCGTAGGTCAGCAACAGGATGGTCTGAAAGCCGCTGTTGGACTTGAGGGGGTTGGTGTGGCTGAATTTGACGTAGCCCCACTCCGGGTGACCGTAGGCCTCCCAGCCGTTCGGCTGGGTCAGCGCGTCGTGCAACTGCTGCCACAACTCGCTGCCGGGGTCATTGCCCCACAATGCAGCGGCGCGCTCCTTCCAGGCGACCAGCACCAGCGGCGTCCGCAGCACCGGGCGGCAGGCCTCACTGTCGGCGGGGTTCACCACCGGCGCGCCGAATTTGCTGGTCGAAAGGTCCTGCAGCAGGTTGATCTGGAGCATACTGGCCGTGCTCATCAGGTCCGGCTGTTCCGTGCCGTCCAGCACCGAGAGATACATCTCGCGGGAGCCCATCTTTTTCATCTCCAGTTGGATGGGGCGGCCCTCAATGGCAGGGCGGGCGGCTGCGAATCTGGCGGCAGCCTCGTTGATCCACGCCGCTTTCTCGGTGGAGTAGAGCACGTGGACGACGACAGGCTCCGGCGGCGGCAGAATCAGATCGCGCAGGGGAGCATAGGCGATAGCGCGCACAGGCGGCGAGACCAGCGCGGCGATGAACACGCCGACCGTCGCCAACAGGTAGATCACGAACAGAGTCTGGTTGAGGCGTGGTGTCACAGGCATAAACTACATCGAACGGGCAGCGATCTGTCCCATCAACTGGAGCGCAAGTGGAGTGTTGAGCAGGGTTTGCACCGGCTCTCCCAGCCACGGGAAGGGGCCGATCAAAGCATCGCGGGCGGCCTTGACGTCCTCCATCGTGGAGGTGGAGGAGGCCAACTGCGTCAGCAGCGCGTCCAACGCGGCCGTGGCCGCCTCCCTCTCCCCGGCGGAGAGAGTGAGTTGTTGAGCCACGAGTTGCTTCAGCCCGGCGAATCCGTCCGCCAGATTGCTCCCGGCAGGCGCACCGCTTCCCCCCGCTGGCCCCTGAACTGCTTGCCCGATGGCGCTGGCCATTGCCGTGCCCAGACCCAGTCCAGCGCCCAGGCTCACGCCCAGGCCCGCCATAGAACCGCCCTCGCCAGCGCCGGCCAGCGCTGCGTCGCCCAGCGCCCGCGCTGCCTTGAACTGCATGTAGGACTGCATATTGCCGATAGCCCCCATCTGAGCGCGCTCGTCGAGCGCCTTTCCCACTTCCTCGGGGACACTGATAGCGGTGACATAGACCGCCTTGAGCAGCAGGCCCAGCGCTTCAAAGTCGTCGGACGCCCTGGCCCGCAGCCCCGAGCCCAGCTCGTCGTACTTTGCGGGCAGGTCCAATAGGTTGGCCTGAAATTCGCCCAGCAGGTCGGCAAAGCGACTGATCAGCATGCTCTGCAGGTAGCCGACGATGCTGTCGGTGGAATACAGACCCTGCGTGCCCACGATCTGGTTGACGAACATTTGGGGCCGCGATACCTGGAAGGCGAACTTTCCCTGGGTCCCCAGTCGCACCACGCCCAGGTCGGCGTCGCGGAACGCGAGCGGCTTGGGCGATTCCCAGGCCAGGTCCACGTAATCCTTGACGTTGACAAAGACGACCTCGGCGCGAAAGGGGCTCTTGCTCCCAAAGGGAATCTTGAGGTAGTTGATCAGCAGTGGGATGTTGAGCGTGGTGAGCGTGTGGCGACCCGGTCCCAACATGTCCAGCGCCCTTCCGTCGCGGAAAAAGACGGCGACCTGGTTCTCGCGCACGATGCACTGCGAGCCCAACACGATCTCGCCCGATCCCTCTTCGGGGATGCGGCGGACGATTTCCTGGCCCGTGGGGTCCAGGTATTCAATGACTTCCAGGATACCTCTGATTTTTTCGAGCATAGTAACCTCCATTGACCGAATTCACGAACAATCACTACTACTCTCAACGGAAAGCGGCAATTCCCGTTTTGGCAATTCTAGCTTCGGTGCTGGGAAAAAACTAGCCAGCATCGTCTGTTTTACGGCGGTGCGGCTTCAAAACGGGAATTACTGAACGGAAAGCCAGCGTTCTTTGCGTTGATTCTCCCAGTCAACCAGACCACGCTCTGTCGTGAGGCTGGCTAGTGCAGGGGTGGAATCTATGCGGCCTCCACTTCCACCGCCACCGGCGCCGCCTTGCGGCCTCTCAGCCAGTCGCGGCCCCAGAGCCAGAGTGCGCCCAGCCCCAGCAGCACGGTGGCCAGCGTCGCCAGCCACCCCAGTACGGGGATGGCTGTGATGGAGACAAAGATCAACACGCCCAGTAGCATGGGCCACCAGCGGTGTGCGGCTGCTGGGGACTTGAAAAGCCCAAAGATCAGTTGCCCCAGCAACAGGCTGATGACGATCCTGGTGAGGTAGGCCCAGACCAGGCCAAACCCAAAGCCGGTCGCGCCCAGCGCAAGCCCGCCCAGCGCGACGAACCGCCCCGCCAGTTCCCCCAGAGTCAAGAGGCCAAATACGACGGCCAGCAACACGGTGGCGACGGTGAGCGCCAGCATCGCCAGCCCAAACGCGGCGATAGCGACCACGCCCCACCCCAGGCTCGGCAATGGCTTGGCCTGCACGATGCCAGCGACCCTGCGCGTCCAGTCGGGCGCCAGCCACATCATGGCTGCTCCGACCAGCAGCAGCGTGATCAGGCGGCGCAACTGGCCCACGAACCACATGCCCGCACGAGCGGCTGGCGAAAGTGCTGCCGCTTCTGCCCCTGCCTCGGCTGCGGGGACGTATCGGGTGAAAGCGGTCTCCCCGGCGACCACACCGGGCGGGATAGCGGCCTCAGCGTTGGCGGTGTAGTCCAAGTTGCCGCCGATGCTGGCCCCCTCGTCCACCGTCAGACTGGAGGGGATTGGGGGCACAGTAAGTAGACCGGGGGCGAAGGGGAATCCCGGGGGCATTCCCGCCCCTGGCTCTGCCCCGCCCACGTCCACGCTCGCGTCTCCGCCTATGCTACCCGCGATCTTTACCGCGCCTCCAGCGAGGTCAGCATCTCCCGCCACATCGCCGGCCAGCAACGCCTGATACCCGGCAAAGAGCAGGTCGCCACCGGTACTGGCCCCGTTCTCGTTCTCCAGGCTGAATCCAATGGCGATGAGGTCATCCGTCACCTCACCGCCGACGAGCAACCCGTAGCCGGCGATGCGGACGTCGTCCTCCACCACGCCGTTGACGACGATGCTCTGGCCCATGGCGATGAGGTCTCCTTCGACGGTGCCGTTGATCTCAATGGCGCCGCCGGCGACCACGAGATCGCCCTTGACGGTGCCGTCCAGGGTGAACTCGCCGGCGCCTACGTAGAGGTCGTCGTCAATCACCTCGCCAGCCTCGATTACGACTGCGCCTCCGCCCCGGCCCTCAAAGGCCCGCGCTGTGGGGGCAGCGAGGAAGATGGTCAGCAGGATCAGGCCAACTACGGCCATCATCCTCCGTCCACGTCTGTTCGATTTGGTCATGACTGTTCTCCTTTTCCATTCTGTAAACACCCCTGAAGCCCAAGTTGGCATAGAATCTGCCGCTCTCTCTTCATAAAGCCGTATGGCCACGGTACTATACTGAGCTTGTTACATTTCGCACTTGATTTCTTCTTGTCGTGGCCGGTGTTTGTAAGCCACGGACGGATACCGTGTATCCGCGCGTAGCGGAGTGGCATCAACCGACGGCACTCGACTTTGTTCCGTGCCTTGCTACGGACATTTGCTAAGGTGCGAAAGACAGGCCAAAACTGCCGTCCCAACATAATAGCACGTGCCGATTAACGCCCTGTTAAAGCCTGGTTAACGTCTGGTCATGCCGTCGCCGGGCAGGGCCTCCTACAGTCATAGCGGAAGTACCGGCGACGATCATCTCTGTGCTTTACTAACGTTAACCGGACGTTAAGACGCGAATAATCTCGACTTAATACTTGGGCTTTATACTTGCACCGACTGTCTGATCAAACACCGTGCTTCGCAAGGCCCCTATGGGGCACCAAAATTCACGGTCTTTGAAATTGGTATTACTCTTGGTGCATTGGCGATTGACGAAATATCCAAAGTCTTTTGGACCTCACAAGTTGGATAGACCGGGCCGCATTGGGGAATCAAATCAGGGAACAACCCGGATAGATGATGACGATAGTTAAGGGGATCAACTTAGCGACATCACCGCTACAGTATCCTAACACTGTCCAGTACGATTCGCACGCTTTTGCGCACAGACGGTTGACCGAGGTCCTTGAGACAGCCAGAGAGGTCCCATTTGATGATTCTTCCCGGGTCGTTTTCTTTAGCGACTGCCATCGGGGAGACAACAGCCGGATTGACGCTTTTGCCAGGAATAAAGACATGTTCCTGCACGCATTGACCCACTATTACCGTGAGGGATTCATCTATATCGAGGTCGGAGACGGCGACGAGCTCTGGCATAACAGGCGGTTCAGTGACGTTCGGCGGGCCCACGGGCGTGTCTTTGACTTATTCCACGAGTTTGGCCGGCAGGGCCGGCTGCACCTTATCCTGGGCAACCACGATATCCAAAACGGCCGGCGCGATGTGGTAGAGAAAGACGGCATAGTCGCTCACGAGGGATTGGTTTTGCGGCATTCCAGAACAGGGCAACGGCTCTTCGTGGCACACGGACACCAGGCCGATCCCAGTAGCGATCGGTTCTGCGCCGTAAGCCGGTTCGTGGTGCGCTATGTCTGGAGGCCGCTAAAGTACCTCGGCTTTGGAACTGCCACAGGCCAATGGGAGGATATCCAGAGAGAAGCGACCTGCAAAGACAGACTCGTCAAGCGGTTGCGGGCCTGGGAAGCAAGGATCGGGCAGAGGGGCCTTGAATGGTCGCAGGAAACGATCGAGCGGCGAATCATAGGATGGCTGCGGAGCCATTGGCAGATCACCATCTGCGGCCATACCCACCGACCAGCGTGCGCTGCGTATGGAACCCCGTACTTTAACGCCGGCAGTTGCGTGTATCCCGGCTACATCACCGGCCTGGAGATCGAGAATGGAGAGATCACGCTGGTCAAATGGTCTGCCCAATCTAAAGGAACTTTGCGCATCAGACGTACGCTTGTGGCGCCACCCAGGAAGCTGTGCCTGTTTGGCCGCTGAGGGGAGAGTCAATGCGGGTTCGTAGAGTTGACACTGAGCGAAAAAGAGATGTGCAGCAGTACGTTGATTTTCCATTTCGGCTGTACAGGGATTGCCCTCAGTGGGTGCCCCCTCTGGTGTCGAGCGTCGAGCAAGCTCTGCACCGCCGCAGGCATCCATTTTACCGCCACTCAACAGCGGGCTTTTTTATCGCCGAGAGCGAAGGTCAGACATTGGGTCGCATTGCAGTGATGCACAATCGCAACTACAACACGTATCGCCAGACCAATTTCGCCTTCTTCGGCTATTTCGAGGTCGTGGAAGATATTCAGGTCGCTCGTGCGCTCTTCGAGGCGGCCTTTGGTTGGGCGCGTGCCCAGGGTCTGAACGCAATCATTGGCCCCAAGGGACTAATCGGCTCAGACACGGGCGGTGTGTTGGTGGAGGGTTTCGAACACCGGCCCGCTATGGGCGTTCCCTACAACTTTTCGTACTATGATGCTTTCATCAAAGACTCGGGCTTTGAAAAGGACACGGACTACTTCTCCGGGTACCTTAGCGGCGATCATCAATTGCCAGAGCGGTTCTACAGAATCGCAGAGAGGGTGAAGGCGCGCAGTGGTTTCCGGATCAAGACCTTCAGATCGAAGCGAGAGATGCGCCAGTGGGTACCGCGTGTCCTCAAGGCTCATCGAGAAGCCTTCAGTCAGACCCATACGTACTATCCACCAACGGACAAGGAGGTCGCATTGATCTTTGATACGTTGATCGGCGTCGTTGACCCCCGGCTGGCCAAGCTCGTCATCAAGGATGAAAAGATTGTCGGCTTCATCCTCGCCTATCACGACGTTTCGGCTGCACTGCAAAAGATCAAGGGGCGTCTTTGGCCCTTTGGCTGGTACGCCGTCTTGCGAGAGCGGAAACGCACCCAATGGGCCAACATCAACGGGGTGGGGATTCTGCCTGCCCACCAGGGCTTGGGCGGCAACGCAGTCCTCTACACCGAACTGGCAAAGACGCTCAGGGCGTTCAATTTCGAGCACATAGACGTTGTCCAGGTCGAGGAGGGGAACCTCAAGAGCCTGGCCGATATGAGGGCCATCGGTGTGAAATGGTACAAGAGGCACCGGGGCTATAAACGGGCATTGTGAACGGAAGGCAGTTATTTATGGCTAAAAAGGTCCTCTTCATCGGTGGTTCGGTGAACCAGACCTCAATGGGGCACGCGGTGGCAAAGCATCTCGAGGATGATTATGATTGTTACTTCACGCCCTACTACTGTGATGGCTTGCTGAGGTTGATGGCCCAGGCCGGCTGGCTGGATTTCACCGTCATCGGCGGGCGATTTCGAGCGCAGACCGAGGCCTATTTGAGAGAAAACGACCTCCAGGTAGATTACACCGGCCAACGACAGAACTATGACCTGGTGGTCACCGGTAGCGATCTGCTCATCCAGAAAAACATCAGCAACAAAAAGATCGTCCTGATCCAAGAGGGGATGACTGATCCAGAGAACCTGATGTTTCACCTGGTCAAGTGGTTAGGGCTGCCGCGCTGGTTGGCCGGTAACACCAGTGCCAACGGGCTTTCCGATGCGTATCAAGTCTTCTGCGTCGCCTCCGAGGGCTATAGGGACTTTTTCGTCGAGAAGGGCGTGAAACCTGAAAAGATCGTCGTCACAGGCATTCCTAACTTTGACGACCTGGCCCAGCTCTTGGACAACGATTTTCCTCACAAGAACTATGTGCTCGTGGCGACCTCGGACGTGCGCGAGACGAAGCGGTTCGATGGTCGCAAGAAATTCATCCGGCGGTGTCTGGAGATCGCCGACGGGCGGCCCATTATCTTCAAGCTGCACCCCAACGAAAAGATCAAGCGGGCGACGCGGGAAATCGAGGCCCTTGCCCCTCACGCACTGGTCTTTGCTGACGGGAACACGGGTCACATGATCGCCAATTGTGACGCGCTGATTACCCAGTATTCCTCCGTCGTGTACATAGGGCTGGTGTTGGGAAAGGAAGTGCATTCCTATTTCGACGTGGAGAGGCTCAAAAAGCTCACTCCGGTACAGAACGGGGGCGCCTCCGCCAAAAAGATCGCCGGAGTATGCCGCGCTCTTCTGGAAGGAGCATGCTTTCATGCAGGCATTACTTAGAGTTGTCACAGTCATTCAGGCGAGGACAGGTTCCTCCCGCCTGCCGAACAAGGTGTTGTTACCGCTGATGGGTAGGCCACTTCTGGTTCGTATGGTGGAGCGCGTGCAGGCCGCCAAGTTGGCCGGTACGGTCGCGGTCGCCACGACGACGGAGGCTGAAGACGACCCCATTGATGCAATTTGCCGACGGGAAGGCTTTTTCTGTTTCCGTGGTCACCCGACTGACCTGCTCGACCGCCACTATCAGGTTGCCAGGTTGTTCAACGCGGACGCCGTGGTGAAAATCCCTTCCGACGTCCCCCTGATTGATCGCAGAATCGTAAACAAGGTGCTTGGGGTGTACCTTAAGAATCCCGACGCTTACGATTACGTGAGCAATCTCCACCCACCATCCTATCCGGACGGCAATGACGTGGAGGTGATGTATATGGGTGCACTGGAGAGGGCCTGGATAGAGGCCAAACGTGATTTCGAGCGCGTGCACACCACGCCGTTCCTGTGGGAGCGCCCCGAACGCTTTAGCATCCACAACGTGATCTGGGAAACGGGGCTGGACTATTCCATGACGCATCGCTGGACGATTGACTATGAGGAAGATTACGAATTCATCAAGGCTGTCTACGAGGCGCTGTATCCGCAGAATCCGCTGTTTGGATTGGAAGACATCCTGGCGTTGCTAGAACGAAGGCCCGACATCGCAGCGCTGAACGCCAGGTACGCGGGCGTCAACTGGTA
Organism: uncultured Anaerolineales bacterium; assembly: GCA_964393895.1. Taxonomy (GTDB): domain Bacteria; phylum Chloroflexota; class Anaerolineae; order B4-G1; family B4-G1; genus B4-G1. The sequence continues at coordinate 17,093 of CAYMWP010000019.1, forward strand.
CCGGCACCACCTGGGCGAACTGAAAACGATCATGCCAGCGCAGACACGGATGGAGCCTGCACTAACGGCCAATACCTCTTAAAAAGGTTTGACCATGGGTTCAATGCGTTCTCCTCATACCCAACCAAATTGCTCCTGCATCATTCCGTTCTACAACGAAGGAGAGAGAATACTTGACGTCCTCGAAGTTGTTACCCAGGTGAAGGGCCTTTCTCAGATCATCTGCGTTGACGATGGATCAGAAGACAACGGTTCCGTGCTCGCAAGAAGATGCTTCCCCCAAGTGACAGTGGTCGAGCTACCCAGAAACCGGGGCAAAGCTGAAACCATCAAAGAGGGTGTGAGGCTTGTCAAGGGTGGTTACGTCTTTCTCCTAGATGCTGACCTGCGATCTCTGGAAGCAAGGGACATCAGTGCAGCCATAGCGAGAATTGTAAGCGATCCCGGCATTGACATGGTCGTTCTGCGCCGCCTCGGTGCCCCCCATTGCTGGCTCAGTCGTGGTGACATTCTGTTCTCCGGTGAGCGAGTCCTGAGAACAAAAGATCTGATAGAGATACTATACGCCAATCCGGAGAAATACCAACTAGAGATAGCCATCAACAAGTACATGATGGACCATCACAAGCTCGTCTATTGGATGTCATCCTCTGCCAGAAATACGTACAAAATGGAAAAATCTGGCTTGCAAGCGGGTTTGGCGCAAGAAATCGCGATGATCAAGGATGTGATGTCTTACCATGGGATTGGCGCCTACGTGGAGCAGTTCCTTTTCTTTGCCAAGGAACGAGTTCCTAACGTTCAGCGTTATGCGCCGTAGCAGCGATGGCGTGGGGTGGCTGTTCTGCATACAGGGGGTTTATGGTAAAAGAAAAGATCGCTCAATTGCGGGAAATAGCGCTCAGGGTGCGAGAGCACGTCATCCGCATGTCTACCGACGGCGGCTGCTTCATTGGCTCGACTCTCTCGTGCGTTGATCTGATCGTCTACCTCTATGCGCGATTCCTCAACATAGACGAGGAGAACCTGAGCGATCCCAACCGCGACTACTTTTTCCTCTCCAAGGGGCACGCCGTGCCTGCGCTCTATGGGACGCTCGTAGAGCTTGGGCTGCTGGAGCGCGACCGGCTGACGAACCACCTCAAGCCCTGTGATTCCATCTACTGGCACCCGAACCGGAGCGTCCCCGGCGTCGAGTTCCTCGCCGGTTCGCTTGGCCACGGGCTTCCGGTGGCAGTAGGGGTTGCGATGGATTGCAGATTGCGCGGGCAGACCAACAAGGTCGTGGTCATCACCGGGGACGGCGAGCTGAACGAAGGCTCTAACTGGGAGGCCTGCCTCGTCGCCAGCTCCTACCGGCTGGATAATCTGGTCGTCGTCGTGGATCGGAACCGGTTCCAAGCCAATGCCTGCACCGAAGAACTGATGCCCCTGGAGCCGCTTGGGTGGAAGTTCATGGCATTCGGCTGGCAAGTCAAGTGTGTGAATGGGCATAGCTTTCTGGATCTGGACGACGCGTTTTCCAAAATCCCTTTCACCTCAGGCAGGCCCAGCGTGGTGATCGCCGAGACGGTGCGGGGCCGCGGCTTGCCGAGCATCGAGAGCCGTGCCGACCGCTGGTTCTGCGACTTTTCTCGCGAGGAGGCAGCACAGTTGTTGAAGGAGTTGCACGAGGGATGAACTACGAAGATGCCTTGACAGAGACCGTCCTCGCCGACGAGCGGTACGTTGTGATGACGGCGGAGAACCGTGCCGCCATCCGCAACCTGCCCTCGGCGCTCGGCGAGCGCTTCATTGATACCGGCATCACCGAGCAGGCGATGGTTGGCGCAGCCGCCGGGTTGGCCCTGCGCGGACGGATTCCGGTGGTGCACGCCCTGGCCGCCTTTCTGACCATGCGGGCGTTCGAGTTCATTCGCACGGACGTAGGCATTCCCTGTCTGCCGGTGAAACTGGTTGGCGGTGTGCCCGGTTTCCTCTCCACAGCCAACGGCCCCACCCACCAGGCACTCGAGGACGTGTCGTTGATGCGCGGTATTCCCAACGTGCACGTCTTTTGCCCGGCCGACGAGCAGGATTTAGTCATCGGCCTGCGTAAGGTGCTCGAGAGTCCAAACCCCTTCTATATCCGCCACAATCCGCTGCCGGCCGTGATTGAGCACGATCCCAGCTTTGAGATCGGTAAGGCCGAAGTCATCTCTGACGGCACGGATGTCTCGATTCTGGTGTACGGGATGCTGTTCAGACAGGCCTACGAGGCCAGGAGTCTCTTGGAGGCGGAGGGGATATCCGTGCGCTTGATAAACCTGCGCACGGTCAAGCCGATTGACGAAAGGGCGGTCCTTTGCGCGGCGCGGGAAACCCGCCTCGTCGTCACGCTGGAGGACCATTTTCTCACCGGCGGGCTTACCTCCATCGTGAGCGAGCTCCTATTGCACCACCGGATGGCGGCCAACGTGCTGCCCATAGCCCTGCCGGATCGCTGGTTCAGGCCCGCCTTGCTGGACGATGTCCTGGAGCACGAGGGGTTCACTGGGCTGCAAATAGCCGAAGGAATTTCCAGAGTTACGCGGGAGGACGCTGCCCGCAAGAAGAGTACAAATAGGAGGCCATAATGCCAAACTCTGTGTGTTTCAACACTGACTATCCAGGCATTGCCAAATCAGATGAGCTGTACGCCCGTGCCACAGGGCTGATCCCGGCTTATTCACAGGTCATCGCCAAAGGGCCAACGCAGTACGTCAACGGCGTGGCGCCCAAGTACCTGCAGAGGGGTAAGGGTTCCCACGTCTGGGACGTGGACGGGAACGAGTACATTGACCTCAACAGCGGCGTCGGCCCGATCTCGCTGGGCTACTGCTACGAGCGTGTAGACGAGGCGATCAAGCGGCAGCTTGAGGACGGCATCACGCTTTCGCTCGTTCATCCGCTGGAGGTGGAGGTCGCCGAGCTCGTTCGCGAGGTCATTCCCAATGCCGAGTCAGTGCGCTTCGGCAAGACCGGCGCAGGGGTGACGAGCGCGGCCGTGCGCCTGGCACGTGCCTATACGGGCCGCGATCACGTGCTCTGCTGCGGATACCACGGCTGGCACGATTGGTACGCGGGCGTCACGGTTCGCAACGAGGGCATCCCTCAGGCGGTGAAGGACCTGGTCAACACGTTCACCTACAACGACCTGGACTCTGTCACCCGCTCGATGGACGGCGACACGGCTTGCGTCATCCTGGAGCCAATGGTCTTTGATTTCCCCGAGGGCGGCTTTCTGGAGAACCTGAAGCAGTTCTGCGAGGAAAACGGCACGCTATTGGTTTTTGACGAGATGTGGACCGGGTTCCGGCTGGCCGTGGGCGGCGCGCAGGAGTACTTTGGCGTCGTGCCCCACCTGGCCTGCTACTCCAAGGCCATCGCGAATGGAATGCCCATCTCCGTCATCACTGGGCGTAGGGAGATACTGGACCTGGTCAATCACGACGTGTGGTTCACGACCACTTTCGGTGGAGAGATGCTCTCCCTGGCGGCCGCCGCCGCCACGATCAACGAGATTCGAGAGAGAGACGTGCCGGCGTATCTGGTCCGGCAGGGGCAAAAGCTCAGGGATGGTACCAACCGAATCGCGGCGGAACTGGGCATAGACGGCCACACGAGGTGTAAGGGGCATCCTGCCCGCACACTCGTGACGTTTGACGTCTCGGCCGGCGATCCGCTTCTTCTAAAGTCGCTCGTCCAGCAGGAAATGATCAAGCGAGGCGTGCTCTGGTCGGGGTTTCACAACGTGAACTTTTCGCACACTGACGAGGATATCGCCTACATCCTCGATGCCTATCGGGACGTGCTTCCCATTCTCAAGCGGGCGGTCGAGGGAGGTACGGTGGTGCAGTCGCTTAGGGGCGAGCCGGTGCAGCCGATCTCCCGTCCCACGGCAGACTTTGATGTCAAACCCAGGGCCGGAGCGGCAGTCAGGAGGTGAGATGGACATCTTCTCGCTTGGAGGCAAAGTAGCTGTCGTCACAGGGGCATTGGGCCTGCTGGGGCGGCACCATTGCCAGGCGCTGGCCGAGAGCGGGGCCAGCGTGGTGGTGTGCGACCTGGACGGCGACGGATGTTGGGCCTTTGCCGACGAGTTGCCCACACATTCGATAGGGGCCGGCGTAGACGTCACAGATGCGCGAGCCATCAAAACGATGCTCGACGTCGTCCTCATGGAGTTTGAGCGCGTGGACGTGCTGGTGAACAACGCGGCCATCAACGATATGTTCGAGACGCCGGCCTTGGCGGCCGAGCAGTCCAAGTTCGAGAACTATCCGCTGGCGATGTGGCAAAGGTCGCTCGAGGTGAATGTCACCGGCGTCTTTCTCTGCTCACAGATTACTGGGAGGCAGATGGCTAAACAGGGCGGCGGCAGCATCATCAACATTGCCTCGACGTATGGGGTCGTGGCGCCGGATCAATCCCTCTACCGCACACCCGACGGCCAGCAACTGTTCTACAAGTCACCGGCCTATCCCACGACTAAGGGAGCGGTGATTGCCTTCACCAGGTATCTGGCCGCCTACTGGGGCGGAGCGGGTGTGCGCGTGAATGCGCTCTCGCCGGGCGGCGTCCAAAATGGGCAGGGCGAATGCTTTATCGCCAACTATGCTGCCAAGACCCCGCTGGGCCGGATGGCCAGGCCGACTGACTACAAAGGCGCTCTGATCTTTCTGTCCAGCGACGCTTCCAGCTATATGACGGGGGCCAATCTGGTGGTGGATGGAGGATGGACCACATGGTAACGCCAGGAAAGAACAACGGTAGGGAGCTCCAGGAGAAAGGACGGCAGATACGCCTTCTGCTTACTGACTGTGATGGCGTATTGACCGATGGCAGCGTCTACTACTCCGAGCGCGGCGAAGAGATGAAGCGCTTCTCCGTCCGCGATGGGATGGGGGCGGAAAGGCTGCGCAAGTTGGCGAACGTGGAGGTGGGTATCGTCACGGGGGAGGTATCGTTGTCATTGCAGAGGCGCGCCGAAAAACTGGGCATCACTGAGCTTTACCTGGGAGCAAGGGACAAATTGTCCGTGCTCGACGACATTTCGGAGCGGCGCAATCTAAAGCTCGAACAGATTGCCTACATCGGTGACGACACGAACGACGTGGAGGTGATGAAGCGCGTTGGATTATCCGCTTGCCCGGCCGATGCGACCCGTTTCGCGAAGGAGGTGGTGGATTACGTCTGTGAGAACAGGGGGGGCTATGGTGCTTTTAGAGATCTCGCCGAGTTCATCATAGCTACCAAAAAGGACTGTGCGGCCTCGCCGGGCCGCAAGGAGGTGCAAGGATGAATCTGAAAAAGTGGGTACGGAATGTGTTGCCATTTCTTGGATATGCTTTGTTGCTAATCTGGGCGCAACAGGTGAGAACAGTGCCGTACTGGTGGCTGTTGCTGGTGGCGATCATTGCAATTGACTTTTTGTCTTGGCTGGCAGGCAGATACTCCAGCTCCGAGCAGTATAGCCCGCAATGAATCGCGTATTGCGCGGGGAAAGGGGGGGCATTGTGTGGAACGGGGCACGAGTCCAGGTGGGCGATCGCTACATCGGTGATGGCGAACTGGTGTACGTGATCGCCGAGATCGGCATCAATCATAACGGTTCACTCGAGCTGGCGAAGGAGATGATCGAGGGTGCGGTCTTCTCCGGCTGCGACGCGGTAAAGTTCCAGAAGCGCACCCCAGAGCTGTGCGTGCCCTACGACCAGTGGTACGTGGAGCGGGACACACCCTGGGGCCGCATGAGCTACATCGAGTATCGCCACCAGGTCGAACTCGACGCCGACCAGTACGCGGAGATTGACCGGTTCTGCAGAGAGGGGGGCATCGCCTGGTTTGCGTCCTGCTGGGATGAAGAGTCGGTGGATTTCATTGAGCAATTCGACCCGCCGGTGTACAAGGCGGCCTCGGCTTCCTTGACCGATCACGCGCTGCTGAACAAGATGAAGGCGACCGGCAAGCCATTGATCCTCTCCACCGGCATGTCCACGATGGAAGAAATCGAGGTCGCCGTGGAAGGGGCCGGCACAGATAACCTGCTGATCGCCCACTCGACCTCCGCCTACCCCTGCCGGGTGGAAGAGCTGAACTTGCGCGCGATTCACACGTTGAAGAGGAAATTCCCGACTGTCCCTATTGGCTATTCGGGCCACGAGGTGGGTCTGGCGCCCAGTTGGGCTGCCATTGCGCTGGGAGCAGCTTTTCTCGAGCGGCACGTTACGCTGGATCGCGCGATGTGGGGTAGCGACCAGGCTGCCTCGGTGGAGATTCAGGGGATGCAGCGCCTGGTGCGCAACGTGCGTGACATCGAAAAGGCGCTGGGGGACGGGGCGAAGCGGGTCTATGCCAGCGAGTTGAGTGCGTTGAAGAAACTCCGCCGCGTGAGAGACAACGGTCGCCATCCAACACGAGCCGGAGAGCGTTTGGAAACCTGGTTGGAGCTTGGCCTGGGTCAGTACTAGGGTAGAAAGGTAAGGCCGGGTTCAGGTGTGCCCCGGAGATGTTCCCGACTGCATTACCACCAGGCCAATCAGAACTGACAAAGTGGGAGCAAGTTTCCTTGCTCCCACTTCTAACACCCCGGCGCCGCCGGGATGGAAACCGTCGGATTGGAACGATCCGCGTGAACTAGCCGTTTCGCCGTTCCCTCACACTGCAAGTGCTGACGCGGCAAAGGCGATCGGCTAGGTGATACCTGTCACGTCTGGTTCCTTCACGTCCAGCTCCACCATCTCCCCCGTGACGGTAAAGAGCACCCGTTCGCAGATGTTGGTCACCCGGTCGGCGGCGCGCTCCAGGTTATGGGCCGCCCACAACAAATAGTTGGCCTGCCCGATTCTGTGAGGTTCCTCCAGGATGAGGGCGATCAACTCGCGGTACACCTGATTATAGAGGGCGTCTACCTGGTCGTCCTCGGCCGGAATGGCCCGAGCCAGGTCTGCGTCTCGCCGGGAGAAAGCATCCAGCGCCCGGTGGAGCATGTCGCGCGCCTTGGCGGCCATAGCGGGGAGGTCAACGAGCGGCTTGATGAAAGGCTCTTGGCCGATCATCAGGTTGATCTTGGCGATGCCCTTGGCATAGTCCCCGATCCTTTCCATCTCGGAGGCAATGTCCAGCACGGCGGCCAGGGTGCGCAGATCGCCCGCCATTGGCTGCTGGGTGGCGATCAGCATCAGCGCATCGGATTCGACGGCGAAACGTTTCTCGTTGACGAGACGATCCTGAGCGATGATACGCCGGGATGCCTCTACATCCCGTTGCTTGAGAGCCGCGACCGAATCTGTTATGGCCTCTTCTACCATGCTGCCCAGAACCAAAACCTCGTCCTGGAGGCGTTGGAGTTCCTGTTCAAAAGTTTCTCTTGGCATAATTACTTTCCTATTCGGGTTTGTGGAGCTTTAAGTCTTTGATGACCTTTGTCTGAATTTCGTCCCGCACGCGCCGGAAGAGGCTCAGTCGTTCCTCCTCACCGCCGCTGGCCGCGGCCGGATCGGGAAACCCCACGTGGATCACCCTGCCGGCCCCAAGCCAGAGGGGACAGTTCCTGGCCGCATTATCGCACACGGTGACGATAGCGTCAAATTCGACCTCGCGAAACTGTTCCACCGACTTGGAGCGCTGGGGAGAGATATCTATACCCAGCTCCGCCATCGCCTGCACGGCCAGTGGGTGGACGTAACCCGCAGGTTTGGTGCCGGCCGAGAAAGCCACCCAGCGGTCGCCCAGGAAATGGTTGACCAGTCCCTCGGCCATCTGGCTGCGGGCCGAGTTGCCGGTGCAGAGGAACAAAACTCGCTTCTTACTCATTGTACCTCATTCTCTGCTCTCCAGCCAGGCCAAGATGCGTTCTTCTATCTCATCGCGCACCTCACGGAACTGTTCCAACTGCTCCTCTTCGGTGCCTTCAAACTCTACCGGATCTTTGAGGGGCCAAAAGAGCCGCTCTCCCAGGCCCGGGAAGGTCGGACATCGTTCCTCCGCCTTGGCGCAGACAGTGATGAGGATGCCAAAGTACATCTGGTTCAGTAACTCGCCGACTCCTTTGGGATAGTGACCCTCCAGGTCCAATCCCACCTCTTCCATCACCTGGTAGACGTGGGGGTGGATCGGCCCCGGCTCCAGTCCAGCGCTGTGGACCTCGAATTGATCGCCCGCATGCTTGCGCAGGAACGCCTCGGCCATCTGGCTGCGGGCTCTGTTCTCGACGCAGAGAAACAATACTCTCGGTTTCTTCACAATTCTGCTTCCTTTCATACAACCAGCCAAGTTCATAGTGCAAAACTGGTTTCCATTGCTCTCAGCCCCCGTCCCGGGGCGGGTTGAGTGCAAAAATCGTGCGAACGAATGGCTATCTCTTGCGTGGGCCGCCCCCGAGACGGGGCCTCCGAGCAGTTGCACCGAGAACTAGCCGAACCGGCCGGTGATATAGTCTTCGGTGATCTTTTCCCGTGGGTTGGTGAAAATCTGCTTCGTCGGCCCGTGCTCTACCAGGTATCCGGCCCGATCCTCCGCCATGTTGAAAAACATCGTATAGTCCGACGCTCGCGCGGCCTGCTGCATGTTGTGCGTGACGATGACGATGGTATACTCTTCTTTCAACTGCTGAATCAGCTCCTCGATGCGCAGCGTGGCGACCGGGTCCAGCGCCGAGGCCGGCTCGTCCATCAGGATCACCTCCGGCTCCACGGCCAGGGCGCGGGCGATGCAGAGCCGTTGCTGCTGCCCGCCGGAGAGGGCCAAGCCAGATTTGTCCAGGTCGTCCTTGACCTCGTCCCACAGAGCGGCCTGCCGCAGGCTGCGCTCCACGATCCTGCCCAACTTGGCCTGGTCTCGCAGTCCATGAGCGCACGGACCGTAGGCCACGTTGTCGAAAATCGTCTTGGGGAAGGGGTTCGGTCTCTGAAAGACCATGCCCACCCGTTTTCGCAGTTCGACTATGTCTATCTCGTAGAGATCGTTACCGTCCAGCAGGACCTGCCCCGCGGCGCGTGTGCGGGGGATCAGATCATTCATGCGATTGAAGGAGCGCAGAAAGGTGCTCTTGCCACACCCAGATGGCCCAATGATGGAGGTGATCCGATTGAGCGGGATGTCAATGGCAATATCGCGCAGCGCCTGGAAATCTCCATAGAACACGCTGAAATTTTTCACTTCGATCTTGGTTGGCATAGATGGTGTTGCTTCCATGTTCTATCCCCTTCCTTCGAGCTTGGCCGCCAGGCGACGGGATGTTACGTTGATCAGCAGATTGAGAACGACGATGGTCACGATGAGAATGGCCGCCGTGGCCATCGCTTTGTCGAAAGCGCGGGTCTCCGAGGCCAGCATGTAGACGTGCAAGGCCATCGAGCGCCCGGCGTGCTTGATGCTGGTGGGCAGGCGATAACTGCCGCCCAGCGTCACCCAAAAGATGGCGGTCTCGGCGATGATGCGCCCGACACTGAGAATGACGCCGGTGACGATGCCCGGCAGGGCGGCGGGAAGAACCACGCCGACCGTCGTCTGCCACTTGGTCGCGCCCAGGGCCAGACTCCCTTCGCGGTAAGAGCGCGGCACGGCCAGCAGGGCCTCCTCGGAGGTGCGGATGATGACCGGCAGCACCAAACAGGCGCCGCTCAAGCCCGCCGAGAGCAGCGAGAACCCAAACTTTAGGGTGACCACAAAGAGGGCAAAGCCGAACAGGCCAAAGATGATGGAGGGCACACCGGCCAGGATCTCGACCCCGGTACGGGCCGCCGTGACGAGGTAATACAACAGGCGACTCTCGCGCTGCACCTCACCGGCGTACTCGACCAGGTAAACGGCTGCCCCCACTCCCAGCGGCGTGGCGATGAGAATGGTCAGCACCACCAGGTAAAAGGTGGTGACGATGGTAGTGGACATACCCCCCTCGCCGGAGACGCCGCCGGCCGGCCGGGTGGTCAGGAATTCCAAGTTGACCATCGGCACACCCTGTACCATCACGTATCCCACGATCCATACCAGGGCGGCAATGGCCACGAACGCGGACAGCCAGGCCAGTCCAAAGGCCACCCGTTGAGTGAGTTTACGACGGGCGAGGTTGCCTGTTGCCTGCCGCTCCGCCTTGCGTTCTAGCCCCGTTTCAGAAACACTCGATGCCATCCCTACACTCATGACGCTAACCTCTCTTTCATCAAGAACCGCGCCAGGCTGTTGATCAGCAAGATCATTGAGAAAAGCAGCACACCGGTAAAGAACAGGGCGCTCCGATGGGCGCCGGCGGCATAGTTGATCTCCACGGCAATGTTCCCGGTCAGGGTGCGGGCTGAACTGAGGAACAGGGTCAATGGATTGTCGGTCAACGGTTTAGGAATGGCGATCGAGTTGCCGATGACCATGATCAGCGCCATCGTCTCTCCCAGTGCCCGCCCGATGCCCAGGATGACGGCCGCGATGAGGCCAGAGCGAGCCGCGGGCAACATGACGTTCCAGATCGTCTGCCAGTGGGTGGCGCCCAGGGCAAGTGAACCTTCCTTGTAACGTTTGGGCACGGCACGGATGGCGTCCTCGGCGATGTTGGTCACAGTCGGTATAATCATCACCGCCAGCACGATGGATGCGTTGAGCAGCCCAAAGCCGCTGTTGCCCGGCACCTCGATCTTGCGGATCAGGGGTGCCAGCACCACCATACCGAACAGGCCGTAAATAACCGACGGGATGCCGGCCAAAAGCTCGATCGCCGGCCTGACGATCTCTCGCACGATCTGTGGCGCAATCTCGGCCAGCAGTATGGCGGTCCCGATAGAGATCGGCACGCCCAGCACGACCGCCCCAAAGGTGCTGAGGATCGAGCCGACGATCATCGGCACGAGGCCGAATTGAGCATCCTCCGTGCCGATGATTGACCCCGGACGCCAGACTGTCCCTAACAGCATCGTCCTCAGGCCGACGACCTCGATCGCCTCCCACGACCGCGCCAAAGTGAACAGGATGATGAGAAAAACGATAAAGATAGAACTGAGAGCGGTGGCGATCAGCAAGTACCGAATCGCTCGATCTACAAAGACCCTTTGAGCCGGAGTTTCCTCAAAGCGCGCTCCGAGCCTGATCAGCGCATAGATGATCCCGCCTGGAACGATGCCGGTGGCCGCTAACCTGAGCAATCCACTGAAAGCGATCGTCAGAATGTTGCCCAGCGGCACGACCTTTTCCCCGCCAAAGATCTCGGCCGCCACGTCGAACACCACCGTCAAGCCGTAATACAGCCCGATGAGTATCAGCAGCAGTATAACGGCCGTCCGCGCCCAGTTTTGCAGCCGCCACATTCCCCAGGCAAGCGACAGGCCCACCGCGGCCAGCACGCCGGCCGCCAGGAAGAGCTGTCCATTGCTCAACGCTCGCTCTCCCTCCTCGGAAATGAGGCCCAGCCGGACCTGAAGCTCGCCTCCAATCCCCGTCGCGGAAGGAGAGCCGAGCGTGACGCTCCCCACGACAATCGCAACCGCTACGAGGAGCAGGGCGATGGCGACGATCGTTGCCAGGACGGGTCGCTGGCGCTCTGTCACCGGGGTGTGAGACGTTGCCTCTTTTCGGTTTGTACTCATTTATTCCTCGACGTTTAACGTGCGTCAGCCTGCCGGAGGCAGGCTCGTTGCACATAAGCTTGCTCGTGCAAGGCTGGCGAGGGGACGCAGCACCCGGCTGCGCCCCCTCTCTTGAACGCCGCCTGAATTACTCGACCGTGATGTAATCCTCGGCGACGATGGCTTGCCCCGCGCCACTCAGGATAAAGTCGAGGAACGCCTGGGCCAGATCGTTGGGTGCGCCGTTGGTCAACATGTTGAGCGGGCGGAAGATGGGATAGCTGCCATTCTTCACGTTCGCCACGCTCGGCTCTACGCCGTCAATCGGCACTCCGCTGGTGCTCTCGTCCAGGAAGCCGAAGGAGAGGTAGCCGATGGAGTTGGGCGTGGTGGCGACCGTCGTCCGCACCTGCCCGTTAGATTGTTGTAGCAGCGCGTTCTCGCTGATCGGCGTCATCTGCTTCTCGCCCGCGTCGTCCTTGTACTCCATCACCAGCTCCTCGAACGCGGCCCGTGTGCCAGAGCCTTCCTCACGGGAAACGACCGTGATGGGCGCGTCGGGGCCTCCCACCTCGGAAAAGTTGGTGATCTCGCCGCCAAAGATACCGCGCACCTGCTCAATACTCAGAGTAGGCAGCTCGGTGTCCGGGTGGGTGACGATGGCGATGCCGTCGTAGGCGATGGTAAAGACTTGTAGGTCAGGGAACTTGCCGAACTCTGATTCCTTGATCTCGCGGGAGGCGTTGCCGATATCCACTGTGCCCTCGCCGGCCGAGGTGACGCCCACGCTGGAGCCGCCACCCTGGATCTCGATCACCAGGCCGGGATTCTGGGCCATTAGTGCCTCACCCAGCTTTTCGGCCAGCGGCTGCACCGTGGTCGAGCCGGCCAACTGCAACTGGCCCGAAAGCCCCGCCGGCACCTCTGCCTCTTCCTCGCCGCCGGTCACGGTGATATAGTCCTCGGCCACGATCTCTTGCCCCGCGTCACTCAGGATAAAGTCGAGGAACGCCTGGGCCAGATCGTTGGGCGCGCCGTTGGTCAGCATGTTGAGCGGGCGGAAGATGGGATAGCTGCCATTCTTCACGTTCGCCACGCTC
>CAYMWP010000019.1:29865-46071 GCA_964393895.1 uncultured Anaerolineales bacterium
CGGCTGCACCGTGGTCGAGCCGGCCAACTGCAACTGGCCCGAAAGCCCCGCCGGCTCCTCGGCCGGCGCCTCCGTAGGCGCATCCACAGGCTCCGAGGTCGGAGTCTCCTGCTGGCAGCCTACCATCACTGATAGGAGGGTTGCTACCAGCAATCCTATCAGGATAAAGCTAAAACCTTTCTTGCTCGTGACTTGCATTTTCTTCTCCTTTTTCTCTAGTTTTTTACAGGCGATCAACGGCCAGCTTGCCATCGGTCAGAAAATGTTCTACCTCGGGGCCGCCGATCACGCTCACCAGCTTGACCTGGCCTCTGCGCCAGAGGACAAAGTGATAAGTAGTCTCGTTCCCTGAGCGCGAGCGTGTCCGCCGGCGCGGGCGAACGTAGACCGGAGACTCAAGTTCCCATCCCTCGGCCAACATTGCCATCAACTGGGCGTAAGATGAGAACACGTCACTTGGCCTTTCACCCAAATTCTGCCCTTTGTCAGTCTGCCCATTGCACGACTGCAGGGGTGATTGTATCAGGGTTGATTTAACGGGGCGTTGGTGGAACTTTAGCGGAAAGTTAGGGGTTTGTTAACGGGGTGTTAAAGGGAGAGCCACGTAGAAGGTAGAGCCGCGTCCCTCCACGCTCTCGACCCAGATGCGCCCATCGTGCGCTTGAACGATGTGCTTGGCGATGGCCAGACCCAGGCCGGTGCCGCCGCCGGAGCGAGCGCGGTCGGCTTTGTAGAAACGCTCAAAGATGCGGGGCACGTCATCGGCGGGAATGCCCACGCCGGTGTCGCGCACAGAGATCACTGCCTCGTCGTCACGCGCCTCGGCCGAGACCGTTATTTCCCCGCCCGGCGGCGTGAATTTGATGCTGTTGTGCACCAGGTTGGTGATGACTTGCTGTAACCGCTCTCCATCTGCCAGGACTTGGATAGGCGGCAGATCAACGGTGAGTCGCACGCCGGCCCGCTCCGCCTGGGGCCGCAGCCGCTCTACCGGGGAAACGACCACGTCGGTCACGGCCGCCGCTTCCAGGTGAAAGGGCGCCTGACCCGATTCGATGCGCGAAAGCTCCAGCAGTTCTTGCACCATCTGCGTCAGTGCGTCCGTCTCCACCTCGATCCGGTCCAGGAACCGCCGGGCCGCCGGAGGGTCCTCCAACGCGCCGTCGCGCAGCGTGTCGGCCAGCGCTTTCAGGGAGGCCAGGGGAGTACGCAATTCGTGGGAGATGTTACTGATAAAGTCGCGGCGTATTGTCTCCAGCCTCCGCACTCGGGTCAGGTCCTGGAGGATCACCAGACAGGCTTGGGGGCCGGTGTCCTGCAGCGGCGTCACGATAGCTTGCAGAAATGTTCCCTGGTGGCCTATCTCCACCGGCTCGAACTGTTCCTCGCATTGCTCACAACACCGTTGCCACAGACCGATGATCCGATGGTCGCGCGCTACCTGGGCAAAGGGGCGACCCAGGGCTGTTTCATCGCTGACACCGAGGAGCCACGCCGCGGCCGGGTTGATGAGGCGGATGATTCCTCCGCCGTCGGTGATGAGCACGCCGTCGGCCATATTGTCCAGCACGGCGGTGAGCCGGCCGCGCTCTTCGACCAGCTTGCCGATCGTCCCCCGCAACCGGTCGGACATCTCGTTGAAGGCGCGGGTGAGCAGGCCCACCTCGTCCCGTGTGACGGGCAAGAGACGGGCATTGAGGTCTCCCCCGGTCACGCGCTGAACCACCTCGGTCAATTGGCGCACCGGCCGGGCAGTGCGCTCGGCGATGAGCAAGGCCAAAAGCGCGGCCCCCAATGCCGTGAGCAGCGCCGCCGAGAGGACCGCCCGCCGCAGGCGGGCCACGTGGGCTTCGATCTGGCGCAGGGGGAGCGCGACGCGCGCGATGCCTATCACCCGCCCCTCCGCCGTCACCGGAAGCGCGACGTACATCATGTCGTAGCCCACCGTCCGGCTGAAGCGGATGCTGTGGCCCTGCCCTTCCGCCAGCGCCTGCTGCACCTCGGGCCGGTACAGGTGGTTGTCCATCTGGGTCCGATCCTCGTGCGACTCGCCCAATACGCTCCCGTCGGCGGCGATGAGAGTCACTCGTGCGCTCAATAGGTCTGCATAGCGCCGGGCCTCCGGGTCGAGGTCGCCGCCCGGCTCGCGCCACGCGGGCGACGAGGTCAGGGCGTCGCCGATCAGGCCGGCTTCGGCGGCCAACTTTTCTTCCAGGTCGTCCAGGTGCGCGTCCTTCACCAGGTCGGAGAGGTAGGCAGCCAGGCCGACCATGGCGAGCAGGATGAGGATCACGTAGGGAACAGCGATGCGCCAGCGAATACTACTGAACATTGAGATCATCCTTCAAAGCGATAGCCTACGCCGCGCACGGTGACAATGCGTACCGGATCGGATGGATCAGGCTCGATCTTTTCCCGCAGCCAGCGCACGTGTACGTCCACGGTGCGGCTACCGCCGCCGTAATCCCAACCCCACACCCGCTCCAGGATCAGGTCGCGGGAGAGGACCAGGCCCCGGTTGCGGGCCAGAAAAACGAGCAGATCGTACTCCTTGGGCTTGAGGCGCAGGGGCTCTCCCTGACGCAGGATTTGGCCGCGGAGTGGATCTATGGTCAAGTCTCCAAAGATCAATTTTTCCGCGCCGCTCTCGTCGTCCTCCAACGCCAGTTCCTCCCGGATGAGGCGCTCGCGCCGCAGCATAGCCTTGACCCGCGCCAGGAGCTCCCGCATGCTGAAGGGCTTGGTCATGTAATCGTCGGCCCCCACCTCCAGGCCCACGATCTTGTCCACCTCGTCGTCGCGGGCGGTGAGCATCAGGATGGGCACGTTCATCTCCTGGCGCAAGATGCGGCAGACCTCGAAACCGTCTATGCCGGGTAACATGACGTCCAGCACGATCAAGCCCGGTTTCTCTTGCCGGGCTTTTTCCAGCGCCACTCGGCCGTCGGCGGCCGTGTGGACTTGATAGCCTTGACGGGTCAGGTTGTAGTCGAGCGTCTCGAGCAGAGTCGTTTCATCCTCGACTACCAGTACCACCTCGTTCATACCAATAATCCTTTGCTAGCGGGCGGGCACGGCCAGCACGCCGAGAACTCCAGCGCCGGCGTGGGAGGCCAGCGCCGCCCCCGTCTCTTCCACCCAGATTTGCTCGCGGGGAAAGCCGGTGCGCTCCGCCAGCCAGTCGGCCATCTCCTCAGCTTTTTCCGGGATGCAGGCGTGCACCACTGCCAGGTATTCCAGGGGCCGCAGTTGCTCGACCTCCCTGACTATGCGCTTTAGCCCGCCTCGGAACGAGCGGGCCGCGCCCCGCAGCCGCAGTTGACCGTCCACCAGGTTGACGATGGCCTTGATGTTGAACGCCTGCGCCATTCGATCCGCGGCCCCGATGAACGCAGCGGCCCGGCCCCCGCGCTGCAGGTTCTCCAACGTGTCCAGCACGATGGTCAAGTGCATACGCGCCCGCAAGTCCTCCAGCAGAGCGAGGATCTCTTGCATCGAGCATCCGGGCAGCGCAGCTTGAGCCGCCCGCAGAGCCTGCAACCCTGTCCCCAAAGAGACCGAGAGGGAGTCAACGACTTGCACCGCTTCGCCAAAACGTTGGGCGGCCAGACGGGCCGCGTTGAACGTGCCGCTGTGCTTTCCGGTTATGGTCACGCACAGCACCCGCTTCCCCTGGGCGACCAGGCGCTCGAACATCTCCTCGAACGCGCCGACCGAGGGCTGGGAGGTCTGGGGGTGGCATAATTCCCTGGCCTTTTCCCAGAATTTCTCCACGGATAACTCCCCGTCCTGGTAGACCTCCGTTCCAAAGCGGACGATGAGCGGCACTACCTTGATCCTGAATTCCTCCACCAGCCGCCGGGGGAGGTCACAACTGCTATCGGTCACGATCTGTATGAGCTGTCCCATCTCTCACCCTCCTCAAGAGTCTATAAACCCATTGGTAACTTATCATATCACACTGTGGCTTCCCTGCCAAGAGCGCGATTGGCGATCCAGATACCCCGTCAGGGCCTCTCGGCGCGCCAGTTGCCAAAACAGCCGCTTTGTGATAAAGTCACACACTACTATGAGAATTCTCATCGCTACGCTGAATCCGGGCAAGATGCGCGAGTTCAAGCTCTTGTTCGCACCTTTGGAAGAGCGCGTCTGTTTTCCATCCGAACTTGGATTGCAGGTCGAGGTGGTAGAAGATGGCGACACCTACGCCGATAACGCCCGCAAGAAAGCCACGGCCTACGTGCGCGCCTCCGGGATGCTCACGTTGGCGGACGATTCGGGGCTTGAGGTGAATGCACTGGGCGGCGCGCCCGGTGTTCGCTCCGCCCGCTACGCCCCCGGTCACGACGCCGACCGGGTGGAAACGCTGCTGGCGCATCTCCAGGACGTGGCCTGGGAGCAGCGCGCGGCTCGCTTCCGCTGTGTGATCGTGATCGCGACCCCCACTGGCGAGGCCTACAGCGTCGAGGGGGTGTGCGAGGGGTTGATCGCCTTCGAGCCAGCGGGGCGGGGAGGCTTTGGTTACGATCCGATCTTTTATCTACCCAATTATAATTGTACGATGGCTCAATTATCGCAAGAAGAAAAGAATCGCATCAGCCACCGGGCCAGAGCTGCCCAAGCCGCTGTGCCTATACTGGACCGCTTGTTATCCTAGGGCAAAATTGCGTTTAGACCTCCGAGGTTTACAAAATAGCGCCTTTCCGAAAATTCTCTGGCGCTATGAAACACGTTCTCGAGACAAATATGCGACCTAAACCTCGGAGGTCTGGAAAAGCGATGGCCCTACTTGTTATCCTGGCCGGAGAGCGGCGAGGCCCGTCCGCACGCGGGCGTGCTCACCCCGCAATGATCAGCCTGAGCAGCGAAAAAGTTCGGATGAAACGGGCATTGGGAGTGTAAACTGATGGAAATCTTGATTGGCGTTGTCCTCGTCCTCGCCGCCGGCGTCCTGCCGATGGTCGTATACGCGCTCGTCCTGTGGTGGTTCGACCGGTATGAGAAAGAGCCGTTGGGTCTGCTGGTCGCCGCTTTCCTGTGGGGGGCGGTCCCGGCCATCATTTTCTCCCTCATCTCCCAGATCGTTCTGGACATTCCCATCTCTTACTTTGTCGAGCCAGCCGCGGCCAACTTGGTCGGGGCGGTGCTCGTCGCTCCGCTCACCGAGGAGATTTTCAAGGGGGCGGCGCTGTTGCTGCTGCTGCTCCTCTTCCGCCGGGAGATTGATAGCCCGCTCGACGGTATCATCTACGGCGGGTTGGTGGGCTTTGGCTTTGCCGCCGTGGAGAACGTGCTCTACTTTGCCAGTGCGCTGGCCGAGTCGGGGCCGGGGGGCGTCATCTTTCTGGCGATACTGCGCGCTTTCGTCTTTGGCCTCAACCACGCCCTGTTCACCGGTCTGACCGGGCTGGGGCTGGCACTGGCGCGCACCACGCCCAACCCACTGGTAAAGGTCGGCGCGCCGGTCGCGGGCTTGCTGGCGGGGATGATAGCCCACGGCATCCACAACGGCAGCGTTACATTTGGCGCCGAGTTGTGCTGGCCCTGCCTGGTCGCTTTTGCCTCCGACTATGGCGGCGTGTTGATATTGTTCGCCGTCATCGTATGGAGCTCGGTGCGAGAGCAGCGCTGGATCACTACCTATCTGGCCGATGAGGTAGAGCTAGCCACGCTGAGCAAAAAGGATTACGACGCGATCTGTTCTTACCTCGACCGAGTGGTGGTGCGGATAAAAGCATTGTTCAGCGGTGGCTTTGAGCGCTGGTGGGCCCTGGGCCGGTACCATCGCCTGGCGACAGAATTGGCTTTCAACAAGCACCGCCTGGTTCTTTTCCCCGGGGAAAAAGATACCCAGGCCCACGTCGTGGAACTGCGTAAGCGGGTAAAAGCACTGGGGAGACGACTGTAGCATTGCCCTGCTAGCGACTACTTGGGCGTACTGAGGGGCGGCCGGCTCACTCTCAGAACGGCCTCGCCGCTGCCATTGTGAGCACATCTGCTGTGCTCAGTGTAAACTCCGCGCAGCAGTTTCCGTCTTCAATGGAAGCAACTCTGCCGCACTACGTTTCACGTGAAACATAGCGCGAGGCGCGTTTGCCCCCCCCCCGCGCGCCCATGCTTTGCGGTTGTCTCCACTCCACCCCCGCTTGCCTCTTTCCTCACTTGCTTTATAATTGCTCCTGTGATCCAGACTCAGCAACTCACCAAGCGCTTTGGAAAACTGGCAGCGGTAGATTCCGTCTCTTTTATCTGTCGTGATGGCGAGGTTTTTGGCCTGCTGGGACCCAATGGCGCGGGCAAGACGACCCTGCTACGACTACTCGCTACTGTTTTGGAACCTACCGCCGGCATAGCTCTGGTAGATGGGCTGGACGTGCGGACGGAAGGCGCGCGGGTGCGCGCCCGCGTCGGCCTCCTGGTCGAGACCGCCGGTCTCTACGACCGCTTCACCCCGCGCGAACATCTCCGCTTCTACGGCCGCCTGCACGGCCTGGATGGCGTTCCCCTGGAGCGCCAGGTAGAAGCTATCCTGGAGATGTTGGAGATATCCAACTTTGCCGACCGGCGCTGTGAGGGTTTCTCGGTCGGGATGCGCCGCCGCGTTATCCTGGGAGAAGCGCTGATCCACGACCCGCCCAACGTCATCCTGGACGAGCCTACCGCCGGCCTGGACGTGATGAGCACGCGCAACGTGCGCTCCCTCGTCACCCGCTTACGAGACGAGAGACGCTGTGTCTTGATCTCTACTCACCTGATGAACGAAGCGCAGCGTTTGTGTGACCGGGTGGCCATCATCCACCAGGGAAGGTTGCAGGCGGTAGGAGCGCCGGCGGATCTCATCTCCCAGACCGGCGCCGCCAATCTGGAGGAAGCGTTCGTGCGCATCGTGGGCGAAGAGCGGCTGCGGGCCGACCTGTGGAAGCAAGAGCGCAAACATCGTGGCTGCCGCTTCTGGCGACGACTGCGGGGTAAGACAGATGCTTAGAGTGTTGCGGGTCGTCTTTTTCAAAGAAGCGTACAACCTGCTGCGCGACCGGCGGGCGCTCTTTTGGCTCTTTGCCACGCCGCTGCTGATGCCATGCTTGAGCGTCGTTGGGGGATCATTCTTGATGTGGCAGATCGCGCGCCAGACCCGCGGCGGATTGCCCGTGGCCGTCGTGAATGGGGAGCAGATTTCTGAATTGATCCTCGAACTGGAGGCCGACCCGGTGTTGCGACTGGTGGATGCCCCGTTCGATGTGGAAGGGGCGCTGCAGAGCGGCGAGCTGATGGCCGTGCTGGAGGTTCCGCCCGACGCCGATGAGCGGCTGCGGGCCGAGGAGCCGCTGACCCTCACACTGACCAGCGGTCGCAGTGGCTGGCTGCCCGATCTCGCCGCCATTTCTATCGCCCGGGCGCTCCAAGGGTACGAGAGCGACGTGTTGGAGGAGCGGCTGGCCCAACGCGAGTTGAGCCGGGCCTGGATGGACCCCATCCGGCTGGAGCGAGACACCGCTGCCACGACGGGCATAGCGGCCACCCCGCCTGTCGGAGAACAGGCGCCCTCGATGCTTGGCAGTCTCTTTTTGTTTATGGTCGTCGTATCGTGGGTCTTTAGCAGCAGCTTGCCCCTCATGGCCGACATGACAGTTGGGGAGAAGGAGCATCACACCATGGAACCCTTGCTCGTCACCCCCGCCAGCCGGGTTGGGATCGTGATGGGCAAGATCGCGCTCAGCATCATCGTCTCGGTCGTCACCATCGGGATGTGGTCGCTGAACAGCCTGGCCTATGTGCTTTTCCTCGCCTTTATGCCTTCCGACCTCGGCAGCCTGGCGCCCCCAGCCTCTTTTCGAGTGGGAGGGCTGGGTCTCGTGCTCGTGTGGCTGCTGCTTTTGATGTTGCCCTTGATGGTGATGGTGAATGGCCTGGTGGCGGCGGTGGGTACGTTCGCCAAGAACCAGCGTGAAGCCAACCTGTTTGCGGGCGTCTTGCAGTTACTGCTGCTCCCAGGGACCGCGCTCCTGACGATCTTTGGCATTGGCGCCACGCCTCCGCCGGGTGTATATGCCCTGCCGATGGTGGGCGTGCTGGTGGCGATGCGCGATCTGTTCGGAAGCGGGATCGCGCCACAAACGCTGGCATTGACGTGGGGGGCGGCCACCGCTTATGCCGTGGGCTCCGTCCTGCTGGCGGCCTATGTTTTCTCTCGTGAGTGGGCTTTGATGCGGGGAGTGTGAGGCGACTTGCCGAGTTGTGCTTTTCCCCCGGTGATGCTATAGTTGACGCGCCGGGGATCCGAGGACCTTGCGCCCGTCTCTTGCTTGCGCCCACAAAACGCCCACAAGGGGCTATGCTACACTAAATTGCAAACTTGCCCACTTAAATCCGCTTACTTGCACAAGGAGGTCCGCGATGGAACGGTTAAAGCGCCTTTGGGAAGCCTTCAAGGATATTGCCATCATCTTTTCATTCATCGTCAATTTCGTCCTGGTCCTCCTGGTCGCTCTGCTGCTCGTGGTGAGCGTGCCTGCCCTGCGGACCGTCTTTGCGCTCAAGACCGGCTTGGTCGAGCCGCTGTTCAGCGACCTGGACACCGCCTTCGTCGGGCTGGGCGAGTCCACGATTGACACCACCGTCGAGATAGACGAATCCATTCCCATCGGGTTCGATATGCCGCTCGACCAGCCACTGACGATAGACTTTCCGTTGTCCATTGAGCAGAATACGGTCGTCGTGTTGAACGAACCGGTGCCGCTCAGCATGCCGGCTAAATTCAGCCTGCCCAGCGGCGGCGGCGTGATTAACGGCTCCGTCTCTCTCTCCCTGCCGACCGGCATGCGTCTGCCCGTTCACCTGAGCATGGTCGTGCCGGTCAGCCAGACTATCCCGGTGCAGATGAACGTGCCGGTCAGCCAGACCATACCCATCCAGATGGTGGTGCCGGTGAGCATAGAACTGGGAGAAGCGGGGTTGGATCCGGCAGTGGAAGAGCTGCGCGCCGTTTTCCAGCCGCTGGCGGCGCAGATCGAGAGCCTGCCGGACGGCATTGAGGGGCCATAATCCAGCGAATGACGGGGCCGCGCAGAAACGCGGAGGAGGGTAGAGTATGAACGGTCCGACCAATCCATACATCGCCGGCAACCCCATCACCGGCACCGAAATGTTCTTTGGCCGCCAGGACGTCTTTCGCTTTGTGCGGGAGACACTGGTGGGTCGCTACCGGGACAACGCCGTCGTCCTCTTTGGCGGGCGGCGCACCGGCAAAACGTCGGTTCTCTACCAGATGGCCCGCCACCTGAGTCCGCGCTATGCGCCCGTTTTTGTGGATTTGCAGGGGATCTCGCTGGAGGGATTGGGCGAGATGTTGTGGGGCATCGCCCGTCAGGCCGCGCGGGAGCTGCGTCGGCGCAAGGGGATCAAATTGACCGTTCCCCCGCGTGACGAGTTCGCCGGTGACCCGGAGGGCTGTTTCCGCGAAGGCTTTCTCGATCCGGCCCTGCAAGCCCTGGGCGACGATCACTTGTTGTTGATGCTGGACGAAACCGCGCGGCTCCACGAGCAGGTGCAGGCCGGACGGATGGAACGGCGCGTCTTTGACTGTTTGCGCAGCCTGATCCAGCACTATCCACGCCTCAACTTTATCTTTTCCATCGGCAGCGGGTTGGAAGAGATGCGTCAGGACTATGCGCTCCTCTTTAACCCGTGCCAGTATCGCAAGATCAGCTTTCTCGACCGGGACGCAGCTGAGGCGCTCATCACCAAACCGGTCGAGGAACACTATCGGTACGCGCCCGGCGCGGTGGAACGTATCCTCCAGGTCACCCACGGACACCCCTACTATACCCAGTTGATCTGCAACCGGTTGTTCGCCCGCTGGGCCAGGCAGGGCGGCGACCAGATGACCGTTCCCGATGTGGAAGCAGTCCTCCCAGAAGCGACCGAGCAGGGTATGGCCAGCTTGCAGTATGCCTGGGAGGAGGCTTCGGACGCGGCCAAGATCGTCCTGGCGGCGCTGGCCGAATCTATGGGCGACTCCAACCGGCCGGTCAGCCTGGATGATTTGAGGGCGCTCATGTCCGCCCAAGAGATCCCGCTCCCGCGCCGGGCAACCAGCGGGGCGTTGCGGGAACTGGTGGCGCGGGAGGTGCTGCACCTCATCAATGGCGGCTATGCATTTACCGTGGACCTGATGCGGCTCTGGATACAACAGTACCAGCGGCTCGAGTGGGTCAAGAGCAAGTTTTTGCTCCCGGGAGAAGTGAGCGCTCCTGGGCGAGACCGGATACGAATGGCCCTGGTGGGTGTATCGGGCGCATTGTTGGTGCTGTTGATCGGTCTGTTTGTGATCCTCTCGCGCAACGCCGAGTCGGCCCGGCTTCAGAGGGAGGGCACCGCAACGGCGATGTCGGGCACCATTGCGGCCCTGGAGACTGCGATCGCGCAAGGGGCCGGGGGGTACGCCGAGGCGCAGTTGGCGGTCATTCAAACCCAAAACGCGGAAATGCAATTGACACAACAGATTCCGACCGATACCCCCATCCCGACCTTTACGCCCACTCCTATTCCCACTCCTGATCTGACCGCCACGGCCATAGCCGCCTGCGTGTTTGATTCCCAAGTCGTCACAGATACTCCAATTCTACCGAGCGTGCTTATGCCGGGGCAGCAGTTCGTCAAGCGCTGGGAGATCGAGAATACAGGCACGTGCCCGTGGCCGGAGAACATTGCATTGGTCTTTGATTCCGGTGATGAGCTGGAGGTTGTGGATGTATCAGTGATCGGATCCCTCGCGCCAGAGGGGAGCGCGGAGATTGAGATCACCCTGCAAGCACCCCAAGATTTCGGCAGCTATACCAGCAAGTGGCGGTTGCAGGACGGCGCGGGGAACCCCATTGGAGAGGAACTAGAGATCTCGTGTAGCGTCGGTCCGACGCCTACTCCAACACCCCTTCCCCCCACAGCTACGCCGGAAATTACCATCGGGACCCTGGTGTTCTCGTCGGTGCCCACCATGGCGGAATGGGACAAAAATGCTGAGGGCCAATGGTGGGGTTGGGCGGTCTTTACCGTGTCGGGTGGCGACGGCAACTACCGCTACTATATGAACGGTATCAGAGAAGACCTGGAACTATTCGAACCCAGAATCTTTATTGAGGCGCAAAAGTGCAAACCGTGGGGTCCCAACACGGTTATCGTCCTGTCGGGCGATGGCCAGGAGGCAATATGGGAGGGCACCATACCCTACCCAGACCAACACAAGTGTGATTAGCCTGTCCGACTCGCAGAGAAATTCAGTGCTCGTGAGGAGAACGAGATGACAAGTACATCAACTAACCCTTTCACCTATGGCAATCCCATCTCCGACCCGGCCCGTTTCTTTGGGCGACGGGCGGAAGTGGAACAGGTCTATACCCGTTTGCTCAACGCCGAGTTCGAGAGCAGCTCCATCGTCGGAGAGCGGCGCACGGGCAAGACCTCGCTGCTCAACTACATCGCGCACCCATCCACCGCCGGCGCCCACGGACTGGACCCGGACATCTATCTCTTCGTCTATGCCGACCTGCAGATGGTGGACCAAAGAACCACTCCCACCCGCTTCTGGTCTCGCATCCTGCGCCACATCGCCCGCAAGTTGAAGAATGACGAACTCGAGGCCGAGTTCAAGTTGGCCTACGAACAGGAAGAGATTGATAACTATACCCTGGACGACCTCTTCTACCTCACCGACGAGCAGGGCCTTCACTTTGTCCTGCTGCTCGACGAGTTCGAGAACGTCACCGAGAACACCAACTTTGGCACCGATTTCTTCTACGGCCTGCGCGCCCTGGCGATTCACCACAACCTGGCTCTGATCACGGCCAGCAGGCAAGAGCTGATCACCCTGTGCCACTCCGACGCCGTGCGCGCCTCCCCTTTCTTTAACATCTTTGCCAACATCAACCTCTCCGCCTTCGACGAGGGGGAGGCCGGATCGTTGCTCAAGCAATCGCTGACCGGAAGCGACGTGCGTTTCACCCCGGCCGAGCTGACCTTGCTGTTCGACCTGGCCGGCCGCCACCCCTATTTCGTCCAGGTCTCTGCCCACTTTTTGTTCGCCGCCCACGCCCAGAGAATGGACGCGCAACAACGAGAACAATTCCTGCTGCACGAGTTCGAGGAGGAAGCGGTCCCGAACCTGGCCGACTATTGGCATCACTCGGAAGACAGCGAGAAAATTGTGCTCTCCGCGCTCGCCCTGCTGGCGCGCCAGGGCCAGGCGGACGAGCGACGATTTTCGCTGAATAGATTGAAACAACTCTACCATCGCTCCGACCAAACCCTGACGCGACTGGAGAAACGCGCCCTGGTCACGGCCAGCGGGGGAGAATACACCATCTTTTCCCGATTGTTTGGCGATTGGATCATCGCCGAGTTGACGGACGTGATGGCCGATTCCCAATCCTACGAAGAGTGGCTGGGGGACAACCAGAGCGCAGTCCAACGTCTCTCCCGCGCCACCCGCGAAGAGGCGCGCGAGATCCTGCCCCAGATCAAGGCCGGATACCGCCAGTTCATCGTGGATTGGCTTTCCAACCCGCAGACTTTGATCAGTGCGGCCACTTTGCTGCGAGGTGCGCTGGGCGGATGACCCATCCCTCTATTTGCGACTATGAAGGCTCCGCCTACCGCACCGACTTTTGGGAACAGGGGCGGGAGTACGAGGACGGCGCCGAACGGGTGGCTTTGCGCCATCTGTTGCCGCCCACCGGACGCCGCCTGATCGAGATCGGCGCGGGCTACGGGCGGCTCGCTCCTCTCTACAGCGGCTACGACGAGGTGGTGTTCTTCGACTATGCCCTCTCGCAACTATGGCAGGCCCAGGAACTGTGGGGCGACGCCGGCCCCGGTGGCCGTCCGCGCTACATCTACGTCGCCGGTGACTTTTACGACTTGCCTTTCGCCCCCGGCCTCTTTGAGACAGTGACGGCGATCCGCACGATCCATCACGCCGCCGACGCTCCGGCAATGTTGGAAGGCGTGGCCCAGCTTCTCGCGCCCGGCGGCGCCCTGGTGCTAGAGTTTGCCAACAAGCGGAATCTAAAGGCGATCCTGCGCTACCTGCTGCGCCGGCAAGATTGGTCCCCCTTCGACCGCGAGCCGGTAGAGTTTGTGGAACTCAATTTTGACTTTCATCCGGCCTGGATGCGGGAGCGACTGGTCGAGGCGGGGCTAGAGGTGCGAGAGCAGCGCACCGTCTCCCATTTTCGGGTCGAGTTTCTCAAGCGCACACTGCCCACCCGCCTGCTCGTGGCGCTCGACCGGGCCTGCCAGCCCACTGGTGCGCTGTGGCAACTGACGCCCAGCGTCTTTGTGCGCTGCGCCGCCGCCACCGAGAAACCCGCCGCGCCGCCGGAGGCCTT
This sequence comes from uncultured Anaerolineales bacterium, assembly GCA_964393895.1. GTDB lineage: Bacteria > Chloroflexota > Anaerolineae > B4-G1 > B4-G1 > B4-G1. The sequence goes on from CAYMWP010000019.1 coordinate 43,248, forward strand.
CTTCCGTTGCACTCTCTGTGGCTCGACACTGCTCGTGGACGACGGGGCAACAGTATCCTGTACCGACTGTGGCGCTCGCTTTGCAGTGCGCAATGGAAGCGGCGGCATCTATGACTTTAAGTCCCCGCTCAGCGGAGATGAGAGATGAGTAGTCCAACTCGCCGGGCGATATTTGCCGACCTGGTCTTTAACGAGCAAGGGCAGCCCGCTAACGAGGTCTACATCGGCGGAGTGCCTCACTACGCCGTGCCCGACGGGGACTTTGTGCGCCACGTCGAGGCCGAGTACGTGGACCGTCAAATCGTGGCCTTGATGCAAGAGCGCGTCCTGGCGATGCGCGACGTCATCACCGAGGGCATGATCCAAATGATGGGCGAGGAACACCTGTTCACGCGAGCCGCGATCGAACACGCCATCGAAAATATGGATGCCATCCTCGAACCGGGCAACGTGGACGTAGACGAATTGCGTACTGCGCTCTGGATGACAAAATTTCGTGCTACCGTGAACGTGCACGGCGACGTGGTGCATCTAGAGATCCCGGGTTGGGAGGAGAGCGAGTGGTGACGATCCCAGATCGCTGACTCGAGAGATACTATGCCCATTCGCGTGCTCTCAGAAGAGGTCGCTTCGCAGATCGCCGCCGGCGAGGTGGTGGAGCGGCCCGCGTCCGTGGTCAAGGAACTGGTCGAGAACAGTATAGATGCCGGCGCGCGCGACATCCAGGTAGAGACGCGCTCTGGCGGTAAGCAGTTCATCCGCGTGAGCGACGATGGCTGCGGTGTGCCGGCCGGCGACGTAGAGTTGGCCTTCCACCGCCATTCGACCAGCAAGCTGGCTGTGGCGGACGACCTGACCCGCATCACCACGCTGGGCTTTCGGGGAGAGGCATTGGCCTCCGTCGCCGCCGTCAGCCGGGTGACCTTTGTCACGCGCTCGGCCGAAGAGCCGGTGGGGGTGCTCTTGCGGCTGGAAGGGCTGCGGGTGACGACTCGCCAGGAGAGCGGGCGGCCGCCGGGCACTGCGGTGACGGTGGAGGACCTGTTCTTCAACGTCCCGGCCCGGCGCAAATTCCTGCGCACCGAGCGCACCGAGCGCCGGCACATTGACGGCTGGCTCACCCGCTACGCCATGGCCTACCCGGCGGTGCGCTTCACCCTCAGCCACGACGGGCGCAACGTCTTCCAATCGCCCGGCCTCGGCCCCGACCGGCTGCGCGACGTGCTGGTGGAGGTCTACGGGTTAGAGATCGGCGCCGCCGTCCTCGCAATCATCCCCGGCGACCAATATCCAGTAGCCGGTATTGGGGTGACAGGCTTTGTCGGCCCGCCCTCGCTGCACCGGGCCAACCGGGGCTACATCACGCTCTTTGTCAACGGGCGCTGGGTGCAGGACGTGCGGCTGAGTTACGCCGTCATCCAGGCCTACCACACGCTCCTCCCCTCCGGGCGCTACCCGCTGGCGGTGGTGATGGTACAGTTGTCGCCGGAGGAGGTGGACGTGAACGTGCATCCCGCCAAGGCGGAGGTGCGCTTCCGCGACGGCGACGCGGTGTTCCGGGCGGTGCAGAAGGCAGTGCGCCGCACGCTGCTGGAGCGCTCCCCCGTGCCCATCGCCGCCCGCCCGCCGGCCGCCTGGCCCGGCCTCCAGGCCCGACGGCAGAGCGAGCGCCGCGAGCGGCTGGCCGGGCTGAGGCCACAATCGGCCGGCGAGCAGTTGCGCTTTGAGGCAAGATCAAAAGCTGAAGGCGGCCCGTTCGCGCCCTCGGAGGATCGGCTGCCGCCGCTGCGAGTGGTGGGCCAACTGGGCGCCACCTACGTCGTGGCCGAGGGGCCGGAGGGTATGTACCTGATTGACCAACACGCGGCCCACGAGCGGGTGCTGTTCGAGCGGCTGCTGGCGGAGCGAGAGCGGGCGGACGTGGCCTCGCAGGCGCTCTTGGAGCCGCAGCCGGTGGAACTTGCGCCGGAGGCGGCGGGCCTGTTGGAGGAGCACCTGGGGGCGCTGGCGAGCCTGGGTTTCCAGGCGGAGCCTTTCGGCGGGGCGACGTTGCTGGTGCGCGCGCTTCCTGTGCTCGTGGCGCAGGAGACCCCGCGCGAGGTACTGGAGGACGTAGCGGCGGCAATAGAGGCGGGCGACGCGCCGCTGGCGGGTCGGGTGGAGGAGGCGGTGGCGCGGAGCGTGTGCAAGCGGGCGGCGGTCAAGGCCGGACAGGTGATGGCGCCGGCGGAGATGGAGGAACTGATCCGGGCGCTGGAGCGATGCGCCAGCCCGCGCACCTGCCCCCACGGGCGGCCTACGATGATCCATTTGAGCGTGGAGCAATTGGCGCGCGAGTTTGGGCGTCAGTAGCAGCGGGTCGCCCATCAGCCGGCAACTCGACGGTGAACGTCGTTCCCTGACCCAACTCGCTTGCGACGCGGATGGCGCCGCCGTGCGCCTGCACCAGTTGCCGGGCGATGGCCAGCCCCAGCCCACTCCCGGCACCGCCGGCGTGGGAGCTAATCCGCGTGCGGGCGCGGTCACCGCGCCAGAAGCGGTCGAAAATGTAGGGCAGATCCTCGGCCGGGATGCCTTCGCCGGTATCGCGCACGATGATGCGGACGCCATTCTCCATCGGTTGCGCTTGCAGCGTGATGTCTCCGCCAGCGGGCGTGTGGCGCAGCGCATTGCCCAGCAGATTGCCCAGCACCTGATCCAAGCGCCCCACGTCGCCGGTAATGGCCGGCAGGTGGCCCTCAATCTCGACGTGCAGGTCAAGGCCCGCCGCCTCGGCCTGGCCGCTAAAGCTGGTTTGCACGTCGGCCAGCAACTCGGCCACGTC
>CAYMWP010000020.1:0-44364 GCA_964393895.1 uncultured Anaerolineales bacterium
TTCCAACCTGTTTCCAACAGGTTTCGAGTGTCAGCGGGGCGTTTCAACGCTCCGCTCCGCTCCGCGCGGCAGAGGCGAGGCCGTCAAGTTGGTTCTCCCCCAACAATTATATGCGCCCTAAGGGTCCGGTTGAGGGCGCCGGTAGTGTAATGGCAAAACAGCGATTGGACGTTCTCCTGGTCGAGCGTGGGCTGGCGGAGAGCCGGGCGCAGGCTCAACGGTTGATCCGCGCTGGCGAGGTGCGCGTGACCGGGCAAATCTCTGACAAGCCCGGCACGCAGATAGAGACGAGCGCCGAGATCGCAGTGCAGGCCCGCCCTCGGTTTGTGGGTCGGGGCGGGGAGAAGCTGGAGGCGGCGCTGGAGCGCTTTGGGCTGGACGTGGCGGGGGCGGCGGCGGCCGACGTGGGAGCTTCTACCGGCGGTTTTACCGATTGTTTGCTCCAGCGGGGCGCGCGCCGTGTCTATGCCATTGACGTGGGGTACGGTCAACTGGCCTGGCGGCTGCGGAACGACCCCCGCGTGGCAGTGATGGAACGCACCAACGCTCGTTACCTGGGCGAACTGCCAGAGCCGCTGGACTTGGTGGCGGCCGACGTATCGTTCATCTCGCTGCGGCTTATTTTACCGGCGGCCGTGGACTGGCTCCGGCCGGACGGGCATGTAGTGGCGCTGATCAAACCCCAGTTCGAGGCCGGGCGGCGGGAAGTGGGAAAGGGTGGGGTGGTGCGCGACCCGGCGGTGCACCGCCGGGTGTTGGCGCGGGTGCTGGACGCGGCAGCCGAGTTGGGGCTGGGATTACGCGGATTGATACCCTCCCCGCTGCGCGGCCCGGCTGGGAACGTCGAGTTCCTGGGTTGGTGGGAGCTGGGGGCGCAGGGAGTGGAGATCGAGAGCTCGATAGCGTCCTGTTTGGAGGAGAGTGAAAGGAGGCAGGAGAATGGGTGAGGCAAAATCCAAAGAACGACGGTTGGAGAGAATTTTGCAAGTCAGTCGTGAGCTGACTTCTACAGTGGCTTTGGAGCCTCTTTTGCACAAGATCGTGGACGTGGCCGCCGAAGTGACCGGTAGCGAGGCGGCCTCCATCCTGTTGTTGGATGTCCGCAGCGGAGAGTTGCGTTTTCGCGCGGCCAGCGGCGATCCTACCGAGTTGCTCGACATCCCGGTCCCGGTCGAGGATAGCATCGCCGGCGCGGTCTTTCTCTCTGGCGAGTCGTGCGTCATCTCTGATACGCACGCCGACCCCCGTCACTATGACGCCGTAGGAGAGCGGATTGGGCGGCAGACTCACTCCTTGCTTGCGGTCCCTCTCCAGATCAAGGAGCGGCGCATCGGAGTTCTGGAGGCGATCAACAAAGAAGCAGGCAATGTATTCGACCAGGAGGACGTGGAGACACTGACTGCCCTGGCCGCTCAGGCGGCTGTGGCTATCGAAAACGCGCGACTGGTGGAGGCTCTGCGTGATGCCTACGATCGCTTGGGAAAACTGGACCAGCTCAAATCGGATTTCATATCTATCGCTTCTCACGAGCTACGCACTCCGCTGAGCCTGATCCTGCTCTATGCCGCCGTCCTCCAGGAGCAATTGGGAGAGAAGGCCGGGCCGCAACTGGAGGCCGTGCTACGCTCCGCCACGCATCTCAAGGACATCATCGGGACGATGCTCAACCTGCGCTTTCTGGAGACCGGCCAATTGGACGTGGCCCATGCCCAATTCGATATGCGGGCCGTGATATGGGAGGCGTGCAAAGACAACGAGCCTATCGCAGAATCGAACGGGCTGGTGCTGGAAACCGATTTGCCGGACGACGCGGTAGCCATTCAGGCGGATAAGGAAAAGATACGGGTGGTGTTGGACAACCTGATCTCTAACGCGATCAAGTTCACCCCTGCGGAAGGGCAAGTGCAAGTGGCGCTGCGCAGTCGGGGCGACGAGGTAGAGATCGCGGTCTCTGATACCGGCATCGGCATCCCACCGGGGGAGCTGGAGCGCATCTTTGACCGTTTCTACCAGGTGGAGGATCACATGATCCGCCGGCACGGCGGCATGGGATTGGGCCTCTCCATCGTCAAGGGGCTGGTGGAATTACACGGCGGTCGCGTGTGGGCCGAGAGCGTTCCGGAGCAGGGCAGCCGCTTCGTCGTGATGTTGCCAGTGCAACAGTTGTGAAAGGCGCATCCGGCAGGTTGGCCGATCGTGGAACGACTGGCCAGGTCGCTGAGGCTTTCCCTGCTTGAAAGCGCCTCGTCAAAGTGAGGCGCAATGGATTTCCTGGCTCTGCGTCACCACCCAGTCCATTCGCTGGTCGTGCTCGGCGCAGGGAAGCTCGTCGGCCAGGCACTCGTCGTAAGTCACTCCCACCCGCAGGGCCGGCGTGGTGGGGAGCAGGCGGTCATAGTATCCCCCGCCAAAGCCCATCCGTCCCCCCTGTCTATCGAAGGCGACGCCGGGTACCAGCACCACGTCGAGCTCGGCCGGGTCCACTACCGGCAGGTCGGCGGCCGGTTCGAGCATACCAAAGCGATGGCGCACCAGGCGGGCAGGGTCGTAAGGATGGAGCAGCATACGTCCTTCTCCAATAATGCGAGGGATCACCCAGTGGATGCGAGGGAGAAGCTCGAACAAGAGTCCCAGATCGGGCTCGTTGCGGAAGGCCAGGTAGGTGAGGATGTAGATTGGGGAGCTGCGATTGGGCGCTGGATGTTGGAGATTGGTGATTGGAGGCCAGGCGGCCAGCCGGCGGCAGAGGTCGCTGGAGGCAGCGGTGACTTGCTCGGCCGGGAGGCACTCGCGTAGAGTGCAGAATTGTTGGCGCAGTTCTGATTTGTCCATAGGCGTTATCAGCGCAGGGGCAGCCGCCGTCCGGTGGCGCTGCGATGGGCGTGACCAAAGTCACGCAGGTCGTCCAGTTGCTCCACGTCGAACACTGGCCCGTCCTGGCAGACCAGAAAGCCGTTCAAAGCGCACTGCCCGCAGATGCCAAAGCCGCATTTGATATACCGTTCCAGGCTCAATTGGCCGGGGATGTCGCGCTCGCGGCACAGCCGGTGCAGGGCGACGAGCATCGCTTCGGGGCCACAGGCGTAGATTGCGAATTGCGAATTGCGAATTGCGGATTGCGAGATGGCGTTGGTGACATAGCCGTGGTGGCCGAGGGTGCCATCGTCGGTGGCGATGACGAGCTCCGCCTCCAGCGCGCGGAACTGTTCGACGTAGGGTAAAGCCTTGTCCGTGCGAGCTCCAAGAGCGACGGTAGTGGGGATTCCGCGCTCGATAGCTCGTGCGGCGAGAAAGTAGATCGGCCCCACGCCGCATCCCCCGCTCATCAGCAGCGCCGGACGTTCCTCGTTCAGCGAGAAGCCGCGCCCGTAGGGGCCGCGCCAGCCCACGCGGTCGCCCACTTTGCACTGGTGCAGTTCTATACTGAACGGCCCCACGCGAGCAACGGTCACAGTGAGGGGCGCGGGGTTGGCGATGGACATTGGCTTTTCGTCCACGCCGGGTAGCCAAAGCATGACGAACTGCCCCGGCTCCGCCTCCGGCACATTGGCATCCAGCACAAAGGTACGGATGGTATGGGTCTCGTCGCGAATCTCGCGGATGGGGGCGGTTTGTGGCAGGGTCACTCGCTTGCTCCTCCTGGGCGGAAAGTTTACCACAGGAGGCGGTTTCTGAAAAGTTGGCAGGCAACTACTTTGACAATGTTGGATGGGGCGGGACAGTACAGTGAATCTAGGAAAAGACGAATGCCCGCCATAGCCTGCACAGATGTGATACTATTTCATCTGCTCGGACTTGAGGGCTGTGCTACCTGCGCACCAGAATTCGTGAGTCCAGGTGCCAGAAGCATAATAGCGGCTCCCGCTGGCCGAGCCACACCTGGCCGAGGCCTGCCAAACATAATTGCCAGGAGCAAATGAGCCATAGTAATGTGTTCCCCCCGAAGAATAGCACTTTTCGCCAATGCCGGAGCCTTTGACTTTGTAGCATAGTGTGCCTCCGGTGCCATTCTTCACGTACAACTTGCATTGTGGAGGCGGTGTAGGCGTGGGCGTGGGCGTGGGCGTGGGCTGCTTAGATATGTAAGGAAGATGTACAAACACTGTAGGGGTGAGATCCACTATTCCGAGACCGCTGGCTGTGCCAGAAAAAAGCGTCAGCAAAATCATCACCGTGACAGACGCACAAGCCAACCCGATCAATACCAATGCCCGTTTCATCAGCTGCCTCCTTTTCAAACAGCAATCGCCCGGCAAAGATGCCCCCCAACCGATAGGAGGAGATAGATAGGACGCGGTCAAATACAGACTTTGCAGTGCCTCCTCCTGAATTATAGTCCAAAGCCGATAGTTGCACAAACGAGCGCCCGCTGGATCTGATGATCCAGCGTCTAATAGGCCGAATTTGACCAGTTTTGATGTCTTTGGGAAGGTGTTGGTTTGTTCGTCGGTGGGGATAAAATGCCCCCAAACCAGGTTTTTTGGTGAGATATTCCCACAAACACGTCAATTTTGAGCCAAAAGTGGGGCGCTGTCCCATAAAACCATTGAACCCCCGGTTTTTTCAGTGGAGTCATGAGACGTGTTTTCAGGCTCAAAAACTGCCCAAATCGGCGGTTTTGGGCGAGCACAAGCTCGGCAGAGCTCTCCGAGGTCTAGGGTCTCTACTGAAATGAAACACACCCTAATGAAACTCGCCCATCCCATTTTACCCAAGTCGTGGTACAATACTGAGCAGGCGAGACATCCTGTGCCTGCTACGTTGGAGCATAGTTCGCAGCGATTGCTGGTCTTCCTGGCGACAGCCGACCACTCACAATAGAGGACTATTACAATGACAAGATGGCAGGACAAGCTAAAGGCTGCTCCCCTACCCTGGCTGCTGGAGCGGGAGAACCCATCGGCCCGCTACCTCGCGCTGCGTTACCTGCTCGATAGCGGCGAGCGGGATTCCCAGGTCGCGGAGGCAAGGGCGGCGATTCCAGAGTGGCTGCCAGTGCAAGAGATACTGGCGCTGATGGATCCGCTGGATTTTTGGGGGCGCGCCGATAGGCCCTTCTATGGCGGCGCGGTGGGCACGCACGCCACGCTTAGCCTGCTCGCCGCATTGGGTGTGAGCCGCACGCCGCAACTCGAGGCCGCCTGCGAGAATGTCTTTGAGCACGGCCAGCACAAAAGCGGCGGTTTTACCTACGATGGCACTCCCAGCCGCACCTTACTCTGCTACACCGGTAAAGCCATCTCTACCCTCGTTCACTTTGGCTACCGGGACGATCCACGTCTTGAGCGGGCGATCGAGTACCTGGCCGGCCGTAGCGCTGCGCCCGGTGGCTTGACCTGCCCCTACGCCGATGGCGAGGAGTGTCAGTGGGGTATCACCAAGGCGCTGGGCGCCTTCGCCGCGCTGCCCGCCGCCGACCGCACCCCTGACCGGATACAGGCCGTCCAAGTTCTGGCCGACGCGGTGCTCGACCACCAGTTCGACTTTGAAGGGCGTGACGCCCGCTGGCTCGATTTCGGCTTTCCCCTCGACTACCAGTCCGACATGGTCGAGTTGTGTGACGCGCTGGCCCGCCTCGACTATGGCCCCGATCCGCGCCTGGGGCGATTGCTGGACGTGGTGTTGGAGGCTCAGACTACAGACGGACGCTGGCTCAAGCAGTACGGCACTCGCGCTCTCCAGATAGAGAAAAAGGGCCAGCCCAGTAAGTGGATCACCATCCGCGCACTGCGGGCGCTCAAACACACGCATAGGGCCATCCAGGAGGCCGAGCGGGCCAGCCTGCGGTAGATATGCTGACTGAATGACGACTCTCGGACTCACCGCAGAGACCGCCGAGCTCGCATAGTTTTGAGAGCGATTTCTCCGCGTTCTCAGCGGTGAAAATGAGTTTTGTCAGTCAAGCAGGGGGTGGAATCGGATTTGCCTATCTGACCTGTGGCGGTTGGGCAAGACTGCCCTGCTAGGACGTTCGTATGAGAAAAACTAACCAGACAATCATCCCTGGTCGCTACCGGGTCGTACCGCGCACGTTGTGCTTTATCACCCACGACGACGACGTTCTGCTGCTCCGCGGGGCGCCAGATAAGCCTATCTGGCCCAACCAATACAACGGCGTCGGCGGACACGTGGAGCCGGACGAGGATGTGCGCGCCGCCGCCCGGCGCGAGATTCGAGAGGAGACGGGGCTAGAGGTGCGCGACCTGCGCCTGCGGGGCGTGATCAACATCCCCGTGGATGCGCAGAGCAACACAGGTATCTTGATTTTCGTCTTTGCCGCCGCCGCGACCACGCGGAAAGTTCATCCGTCAGACGAGGGGGCGCTGGAATGGGTGGATCTCGATCAGTTGCCCAAGTTGGACCTGGTCGAAGACCTGCCTACCCTTATTCCCCAAGTGCTGGCGATGGAGCCAAACGATCCCCCTTTCTTCGCCCACTATCGCTACGACGAGCGGGGCCGGCTCAATGTCAGCTTGGCGACGTGAGGGTGTAGCTGCGCCGGAACGCGCACGGCCTCAAACCGGTCGGCGCGGTAACTGCTCAGGTCAGACCTCCGAGGTCTTTGACAAACGTTTCGCCCACTTGCAAATGTTTAAAACGGCCAATGTTTTGCGCTTGAATAAGCTGCAATGAGACCTCGGAGGTCTAGATAGCTACCAAGCTGAGCAGTTACTCGGCGCGTTAGTTGACCGTTGATGGAACTGGAGGATATATGGGCATACTTGATCTGAGGGCATTGGAGAACCTGCGGGAGATGGTGGGGGGAGACGGCGCCTTTCTGGCCGAGTTGCTGAGTACCTTCACCGAGGACGCACAGCGCATGCTGGCCGATATGCGCCAGGCGCTAGAGGATGGGGATGCTGTGCTGCTGCGCCGGGCCGCGCACAGTTTCAAATCGAACAGCGCCGAGTTTGGGGCGACGACTCTCTCCGCTCTGTGCTTAAAGTTAGAAACGCTGACCAGGGATGGCGCGCTGGAGGGAGCGGCCGAGTTAGTGGCGCAGGTCGAGGCAGAGTACGGGCGGGTTGAACCTGCGTTGCAGGCGGTAGTCCAAAAGCCATCCCCTCACCGGAGGGACGGGGCGTCATCCTCGCCGTCCGATGCAAACACGACCTGATGCAGGAGGCGTTCTTGAACGGTAAAATTGAGACAAAAGGCGGTGCGGTGGCCGATACGGCGCCGGTCGTGACCGCTGAGATAGAATCAATCCTGAGCGAGTGGCGCACGCGAGTGTTGAACATCTTGTTGACCGTTCTCGCCGTCGTCGCCTTACCGCCGATGGGCGTCCTCTTTGCCAATACGCTCCCCCATCCAGAGCAGTGGGCCATGGCCCTGGTCTTTCCGTTGCTCTACCTGCTCCTGTTAGGTTTGGCAGTCTTTCGGCGCATAGACGTCCGTTTGCGCGGCTGGGGCGTGATCCTGCTGGCATACATAGTTGAATTGGTGGGTTTCGCGCGCGGTGGGTTGGCGGGCACCGGAATGGTCTATGTCGTGGCGATTCCGGTGTTGACCATCATTTTGGTCGGCATACGCTCTGGCTTGCTTATGGCGGTGGTCAATGTGCTCACTTTTACGGCTTTTGCTGCTCTCGCCAATGCGGGATTGTTGGAAAACTGGTTGATCTACCTGGACAACCCTCTTGCCTGGGAAAGTTGGTTGCTGGAGGGGTTCGGGACCGGGATGGTGCTGACGTTGGTGCTCGTCCTGCTGGTGAGCTTTCATCGCTTCCAGACCAAGACCCTCGAGTCCGAGCGCCAGGCATCAATGGAACTGACCCGCACCTATGGTCTCTTGGATAGCTACAACCAGACCCTCGAGCAGGAGGTCGAACAGCGTACCGCCGAGCTGGAACGAGCCATGCACGAGGCTCAGGCTGCATCCCGCGCCAAGAGTACCTTTCTGGCTACGATGAGTCACGAGATCCGCACCCCCATGAACGGCGTCATTGGTATGACGTCGTTGTTGCTGGATACCGATCTCACCGCCGAGCAACGCGAGTTCGTGGAGACGATCCGCACCAGCGGCGACGCGCTTTTGACCATCATCAACGACATCCTCGGCTTTTCCAAGATCGAGGCCGGCCGGATGGAACTGGAAAATCAGCCCTTCGACCTGCGTACGTGCGTGGAGGAGACGCTCGACCTGGTGACGTCTAGGGCAGCGGAGAAAGGTCTCGAGCTTGCCTGGCTGGTGGATGAACAGGTTCCCAACAGTATCTTTGGCGACGTGACCCGCTTGCGCCAGATACTCGTCAATTTGCTCAATAACGCCATAAAGTTCACAGAAGAGGGCGAGATCGTAGTACAGGTAAGCGGCATGGAGTATGGAGAGGGGAGTGAGCTGATCCATTTCTCCGTCCGTGACACCGGCATCGGCATACCTCCCGACCGGGTGGATCGCCTGTTCCAACCATTCAGCCAGGTGGACGCTTCCACGACGCGCAAGTACGGCGGCACCGGGCTGGGGTTGGTGATCAGCAAACGCCTGGCCGAGTTGATGGGAGGCAGGATGTGGCTGGAGAGCGAGGCGGGCGCGGGCAGCACTTTTCATTTCACCATCCAGGCCCAAGCGGCGACTGCTCCATCGCGCGCCTACCTGCGAGAGGATCAACCCGATTTGCGCGGCAAACGGGTGCTGATAGTGGACGATAACGCGACCAACCGCCGCATCCTGACGCTCCAAACGCAGGCCTGGGGCATGCGGCCGGTGGAGACCGCTTCTCCTATCGAGGCGTTGGATTGGATCATCCGGGGAGACCCTTTCGACGTGGCGCTGTTGGATATGCAGATGCCGGATATGGACGGCCTGGCGCTGGCCGTCGAGATACGGAAGGAACGGGATGCCCAGACTTTGCCATTGGCGATGTTGACCTCCCTGGGGCGGCAAGAAGCCGACGCCAACGATGGCGAGTTTGCTGCTTTTCTGACCAAGCCCATCAAACCATCACTGCTGTACGGTGCCCTGATGGGTATCTTTGCCGATAGAACCCACCTGGAGGCTGGTCACAGAGAAATGTCCAGACCGCAGTTCGATCCAGAGATGGCGCGCAGACGACCATTGCGCATACTGCTGGCCGAAGACAACGCCGTGAACCAGAAACTGACCCTGCGACTGCTGGAGCGGCTGGGCTACCGGGCCGATCTGGCCGCCAATGGTCTGGAGGTGCTGGAGGCCCTGCGACGCCAGACCTACGACGTGATATTGATGGACGTGCAGATGCCGGAGCTGGATGGATTGGAGGCCACCCGCGCCATTCACCGTGAGATGACTCACGGTAGATACCCGCGCATCATCGCTATGACGGCCGGCGCGATGAAGGAAGATCGCGATGCCTGCCTGGCGGCCGGAATGGATGATTATATCAGCAAACCGATCCGGGTGAACGAACTGGTCGAGGCTCTGAAAAGGTGCCGCCCCATCACCTGAGCCGCAGACGACGTCACACTAGATCTCCTAGATTTGAGCAAGCGTATCTTTTCAATAAACCGGGGTTTGGTTGGTGAGAAACCAGGTTTTTCTGTAAGCGAAGGTGCTTTTGCTTCGCCCGAAGCGACAAAAACACGGTTTCTTTCCCCGAAATATCGAGATGATACGGGCAAGTTACAGGAGCAAGACTGATGGATGTTCGACAGGCTGTTTCTCGAGGGGAGACCATTTTGGTCGTGGATGATAATCGGGCCAACCTGCAATTATTATCCCGTCTATTGACCCGTCATGGCTACAGAGTTCAAACTGTGGGAAGTGGGGCACAGGCGCTAGAGGCTGTGCGGACCGTCCTCCCTGACTTGATCCTGCTCGACATCATGATGCCGGATATGAATGGTTACCAGGTCTGCGAGCGTCTGAAGACGGATGAGCGAACCCGCGATATTCCCATCCTCTTTATCAGCGCGCTGGATGCGACGGAGGACAAGGTCAACGCCTTTGCCGCTGGCGGCGTGGACTATATTCCCAAGCCATTTCAGGCGGCCGAGGTCATAGCCCGTGTGCGGGCGCATTTGGGCCTGCGGGCGCTGCAGAGGGACCTGCAACGGGAGATCGTCGAGCGCGACGAGTTGATCGCAGAGTTGGACGCCTTTGCCCACACCGTGGCCCACGATCTCAAATCTCCGCTGACCTCTATCATCGGCTACGCTCAGGTGTTGGAGCACTCGCACACGACTCTATCGGACGAGGAGCTGCGCCGCTACCTGGGGATGATCTCGCAGCGGGGGCGCGATATGGACAATATCATTGAAGAATTGCTCCTGCTGGCCGGCGTGCGCCAGATGGAGGAGGTGGAGATGAGCTCTCTCGATATGGCCGCCGTCGTAGCCAAAGCCCAACGCCGCTTGAGCGACATGATCGCGGAATGCCAGGCCGAGATCATCCTGCCCGACACCTGGCCTGTGGCGATCGGCTATGGCCCGTGGATCGAGGAGGTGTGGGTCAACTATATCAGTAACGCCATCAAATACGGGGGACGCCCTCCGCGCGTGCAGTTGGGCGCGACGGAGCAACCGGAGGATGGATCGGTCCGTTTTTGGGTGCGCGATAACGGGGCCGGCCTTTCGTCCGATGAGCAGGGGCGATTGTTTACTCCCTTCACGCGGCTCTCTCAAGCGAGGGCCAAAGGATACGGACTGGGACTCTCAATCGTGCGTCGCATCGTGGAGAAACTCGGCCGACAGGTGGGAGTTGAGGGAAACGAGGGAGAGGGAAGCACTTTTTTCTTCACACTGCCGGCCAGATAAGGGAATCGCCGGATACCCGTTTCGAGCTGTACTTGACAAATCTGTGTGGAACCAAAACAGGCTTGCGACTGCGCAGGCGCCCGGCACTTACCAAGCGCCGGGCACCTCGAAAATGTCCCTCTATGGGTTCTGTTCCAGCCAGCGATAGGCCAGGTAGCCCGAGAGTGCGCCAAAGATCAGGTTTTGCGCCGGCCACACACAACACCACACACCCATAGTGGTGATGGTCAGCGTCAGGCCGATGATCCAATCCAGCAACCAATAACCGAGCAGTAGCAAAATACCCATCGCTGGCCGGCCGGCATAGATCCAGCCAATTCCCAAAAAGCCAAAGAATCCACCGGCGACCTCGAGCAACAACGCTACGAAGGGGTCTCGTCCGCGCATTATGCCTGCACCTCCTGTTCCAATCGTTCTCCGATCAACCAATAGTAGAAATTGTTTCCCTGGTACACCTGGTAGGCTGCGTACAGTCCATAGCCGAGCCAGGCCAGCGGCGCGCCAACCAGCACCAACACCATCAACAGCGTCAGCAGTAGCGCAAACGGCATCAGCAAGAACCCAACCAGCGCCGCCGCGAGCCAGGAGCTGATGTTCCAGGCCACAGTCACCCACACGCCCAGCGCCGCCGTCGCGACGACGTAAATCAGCAGCCCTGCTAGCTGGTAGGTAAAAGCTTGCAACGCTTGGAAGGCGACAAAGCGGGATTTCTCCCGGTAGCCAAAGTACATCGCCAGGGGTACGGCCAACCCGACCGGCGCGCCAATGCCGCCGGCTGCCCCCAGTACCAGGGTCAGCAGGACGCTCGCGTGCGCCAGCGCTGCCGTCGTCCATTCATCCGCAGGGACTCGCACTGTCTCATCGCTGCTCTCTGCTATGTCGTCCTCTCTCATTTCTCGAACATCCTCTGATCCTTGCATCCTGCCTCCTGCCTCCTGCCTCCTTTTTCCTACCTCACAATACGTAGAGTGCGCCCTGGGGTTGCACCTGCACTCCACTATGCTATAATGTGCCGCGATGATAACCAAACGCCAACTCGGTTTCGCCGTCGTCGGGCTTGGCCTGCTCGTGGTCACTGCCACCGTCGGCGTGGACATCGTCGGTGCCGGTCAGTGGGGTGGATTTGGGCCATTGCAGCGCATAGGGATCAGCCTCAGCCTCGCGGCCCTGGTCGTGGGCTACATCCTGATCCGCCTGGGCGATCGGCCAGCCTAACCAATCACAATGTCTTTATCCCGCGTTTTCAAGTCTCTGGGTGCGACCCTGGCCCTGCTCGCCGTTTTGGTCTACCTCGGCTACATGATCGTGTACGTCGCCTACGCGGTGAATCTCTTCCAATGGCCCTTCGATTATGACCAGGGAGAGGGGTTCGAGTTGTACGACGCCATTCTGTACAGTCGCGGGGAATGGCCTTACCGGGATAACGGCGTTTATCCCTTTTATGCCTCCAACTACCCGCCGCTCTTCCACCTGCTCATCGTCCCGCTGCTGCCGATCTTGGGGCCGCTGCCTGTCGCCGGGAGGCTGATCTCTTGCGCTGCCACGTTCGTCACCGGCGGCGCTATCCTCGTCATCGTGCGGCGCAAGGTGGGCGGCTGGCTCATCCCCCTCGTCTCCGGGCTGGCTTACCTGGCCTCCAACTATGTCTACCAAATTGGCCCGCTGTGCCGCATGCACGTGACGATGGTGATGTTCGAGACCCTGGTCGTCGGGTTCATCGCCGAGTTCGAGCACCCCAGGCACGGCAAACGCAATCTCATACTGGGGCTACTGATGCTTCTCTGCGCCGGCTACACGAAGCAGATGGCCGTGTTCACTGTCGTGGCCGCGTTATCCTACGTCTTTTTGCGCGACGTCAAAAAGGCCATCCTCGCCGGCGTGACGCTCGCCGCCGTGGCTGGGGTGATCTTCTGGCTGCTGAACGTCGCGACCGCTGGTCAATGGTGGATCAATATCATCCGGGCTAACGTCAACGAGTTCGACTACCGCCAGACGATCTTCCTCTTCAAACAGTGGTTCCAACTGCACACCATCTTTATCCTGCTGGCGTTCGCATACCTGGCCTACGAGTTGTTCTGGGATCGGCTCTCGGCTTATTCGCTGTGGTTTCTCTTTTCGCTGGGGGCCGGTGCGTTGAGCGGCAAATGGGGCGCTGGGTTCGGCTACTTTACTACCGCCATCGCCGCTGCCTGTCTCACCTCCGGCCTGGCATTAGGCCGTCTGCAAAACGCATCACGCATTACGCATTACGCATCACGTTTTACCCATTACGCATTGCGCATTATCATTCCCCTGCTCTATCTGCTACAGGCCCCGCGCATGCTCCACCTGCCCACCTCCGGCCCGGTCTTTGGGCCGTTGGCCCGCGCGCTCGGCGTGGAGAACGATCTGGTGTACGGCACGAGCGACAATCTGGCCGAGAACCATTGCGCGGTGGTCCAGTACCACGACGTGATGGGCTACACACAACTGGGTCACCCACTCACCGCCGACGACTATGCGGCTGGTGAAGAGATACTCGACTATGTCCGCACCGCCGCCGGCCCTGTCCTCAGCGAAGAGGCGATGTTCAGTCTGTTGGCCGGCGAGCCGGTAGTGACCAATCCCACCCAACTCCTCAACCTCTACAACAACGACCTGCTCAATACCACCGAGATCGTCGAGCGCATCAACCGGCAAGAGTTTGGCCTGATCATCTTTCGCGCCCAGTTCTACCCCCACCCGGTGTTGGACGCCATCGGGCAGAACTATAAGCCGGTGGAGCACGTGTGTATGAACGGTTTCTATTACCACCTCCTGTGGCCCCACCGCCAATTGGATCACTTTTCCGAGTGAGGCAAGTGAGATGAATCGAACGATGCATGGTCAGGGAAACGCTCCCCCGGCGCGATTGGAGTGTCCGGGCTGCGGCAGTTCCTCATTCGCCGCTGGTCCAGACGATAGCTTGATCTGCAACTATTGCCGCGCGGCCTACGTTCTGCCTGGACGTATATGTAACGAATGTGGGGCGGTGCACGATCCCGGCGCTCGCTATTGCCCTTCCTGCGGCGCCGACCTGGTGCGCGAATGTCCTGCTTGCGGAGCCGATAACCTGCACTCTGCGCGCCGCTGCCAGGCCTGCGGGCAAGAACTGGAAATGCTGGAGGCGCTGTTCGCGCGCGTGACGGGAGAAACTTCCGACTGGCTGCAACAGCAGCGAGACGCCGCGTCGGCCATCAAGGCCCAGCAGGAAGCGGCCTCCCAAGCCCGCCTGGCCGAGATGTGGGCCGCCGAGGAGCGCCGCCGCGCGGAATTGGCGCGGGCGCAGGCCGAGCGCGACCGGCAGCAAGGGATCATTGTCGCCCTGACCGTCGCCGTCGTCGCGGTACTCGTCATCGCTGCCGTCATCGTCGTGGCGTTAACGACGACCAGCACTCCCGGCCCGCACTTTTACCCCCTCCGATGATGGCCCTGCTTCGTCGTCTGTGGCGCGCCGTCCCTTTGCGCCTGTTCTTCGTTTCCCTCGCCATCTATGCCCTCACCGCCGGGGCCTCGCTGAACCGCCACTCGCTGGCCCCCCACTTCGTCTACCTGGCCGAGTCCTTCCTCCACGGCCGTCTTGACCTGCTCCACGTCCCCGCCCCGCCCTACGACCTGACGCCATTCGAGGGGGGCTGGTACGTCTCGTTCCCGCCGCTGCCATCCCTGTTGATGCTGCCACTGGTCGCGCTGTGGGGCTTGGCCGTCTCCGACGTCGCCTTCAGTGTCGTGATGGGCGCTCTCAGCGTCTCGCTTTTCTACACCGTGCTGCTGCGGTTGGACGTCGGACGTTGGACATCGGACGTTGGAAATCGGACACCGGGCACCGAGATTTGGCTTTGCCTGCTGCTGGGTTTGGGGACGCCACTCTGGTACTGTGCGGCGTTGGGGTCGGTATGGTACACGGCCCACGTGGTCGCCGTCGCCTGTCTGTGCCTCTACGCGCTGGAAGCGCTGGGGAGAAACAGGCCCCTCTGGTCGGGGTTGTGGTTGGGACTGGGGTTCCTGGCCCGTCCACCTGTGCTGCTGGCCTTCCCCCTGGCCCTGGGCCTGGGCTTGCGAAACAGCGCGGTGTGGAAACAGTGCCTGCGGGAGAACGGTCGCTTCTTGCTCCTGCTTGCACTGGGGGCGGCGCCCGCATTGCTGGGACAGGCGGCCTACAACTGGATCCGCTTTGACAACCCTCTCGAGTTCGGCTACCGCTGGATGAACAGCCCCGGCCCCCTGCTGGAACGGCAGGCGGCCTGGGGTCAATTCAGCCTTCACTTTTTGCCGGAGAATCTGTACACGCTGCTGATTCGGCCTCCGCTAGTCTCACTCTCGCCTCTCCACGTCGAGCCTGATCCGTGGGGGATGGGTTTGTTGTTCTCCTGTCCGGCGCTATTGCTGGCGCTGGAAACCGGGTTTTTGTCGCTTCGGGCGAAGCAGAAGCACCTTCTGGTTTCTGTCAGGATACGGCCGGCGCTGTGGCTCTCCGTTCTGCTCGTGCAACTGCCCTCGCTGCTCTACTTTAACACCGGCTCTTACCAATTCGGCTGTCGCTTTGCGCTGGATTGGCTGCCGTTGGGAGTGCTGCTGGTCGCGCTGGGGACGGGCCGCCGGCTGCGCTGGTGGGGCAAAACGCTCATCGTCGCCAGCGCGATGATGCACCTCTGGGGCGTGCTGTGGATGTATCCCAATTTTAACGGTCAACCCTGGCGCATCCAGTACGTCGAAATGCTGAGACACTTGTTACCTTGACCCAACGGTTGACGCCGCCCGACGGTGAGCTTATAATGAGAGTGTATACGATATTCCGGGGTTTAGGTCGGGTTCCATAACTGCCGGACATAGTGCTGGGGGGAGTATATGCGCGTCATCGCGGGCAAGGCCAAGGGGCGGCGACTGAAATCGGTGCCGGGAGCAGGAACGCGCCCCATCACCGACCGGGCCAAAGAGTCTCTGTTCAACATCATTGGCAACGACATCGTCGGGTTCCGCTTCCTGGACTTGTTTGCTGGCACCGGGCAGGTCGGGATCGAGGCATTGAGCCGGGGGGCGGCGGCGACGGTCTTTGTGGAGCGGGAGAGCGTCGCCATACGCATCATCCGCGAGAACTTGGCGCACACGGGGCTGGAAGCCGGTGCGCGGGTGGTGCGGGCCGATGTGTTCGATTTGCTCGTCTCACCGGCCGGGCTGGAGGAAGCGTTTGAATACGTCTACATCGCGCCGCCCCAGTACCGGGGGTGGTGGAAAAAGACCCTCCGCTTGCTGGATAGCAACCCGGGCTGGTTGACCGACGACGGCTGGGCCATCGCCCAGATTCATCCTAGAGAATACGAGGATTTGGCGCTGGAACGCCTGTCGCTCTTCGACCGGCGCACCTATGGGAGTGTGATGTTCTGTTTCTACGCCGTGGACCAGACTCTTTGACTATGGACAGTGAACGGGCAGGAGCACAAAGCCATCGGCCCATTCCTCCGCCGGCAATCGTTCCCCCGTCGCCGGTTGCCATATCCCCAGCCGGACGGTGTACTCGCCAGGTGGTACGGGGTCAAAGTAGCGTACGTCCTGCATCGCTTCGCCGGGTTCCCAGAACCAGAAAGGATGCGTTCCCAACAAGGGATACCCGTCGGCTTGTGTCACCGCCGCGCCGTTTTGATCTAGCAGGTGGGCAAAGACGGTCACGTCGCTCTCTATGGGTGATTCGACTCGCCAATCCGCCGTTATCCGCGCCTGACCTTCTGCGCTGCAGGCGCACTCTGCCCGTAGCAAAGTTACCCGTTCGCCAAAGTGGGCCAGCGGTTCGCCGGGGGGCGCCGCGCTCGCGGAACCGGCTTGGGCCAGGTGGATGCGCTCCGGCTCGTACCGCGTCAGGTAGACGGCGCCAGATCGCCGGATGGCGGCTGCTATCTCCTTCCATCCGACCTCACGGCCAAAGAGCCGGTAGGTGTAGCCGGACGGATCGTCTGTCGCGGCGACGCCCAGGGAGACCGCCTCGGCCAGGCCAGAGCCGCCGGTGTTGACGGCGACAATTTCTGTGGCAGTGACGCGCATCGGCAGGGGGGTGACGCCCTCGAACCCCAGGGGATACATGCGGCTGTGTGGCGTGATCCGCATCGGCAGGTTGACCAGTAGGACTGGGGCGACGCCTGACGGGGCGCTTGGGGGATTGGGGGTTGGGGATTGGGCCGCCTCGGCCGCATCCCAGATGCTTTCGCCCGCCATCTGGTAGAGGTGCACTCCATTGCGGACAAAGGTCGCTGCCGGCAACAGAGCCATTACTGTCAGCCCGACTATCGCCGCGCGCCATAGCATGGCTTGGGGGCGGCTCAGCCAATCTCCCACGGCCGCCGTCCACATCAGCGCCCCTCCAGCCGCCGTCATGTAGAGGAAGCGGGGAGCCAGCGCGAACCAATCTGCCTCCATTGAGAACGCCGGAGGCAGGGCAAAGAGCGCGAACCAGATCACGCCCAATCCGAACGCGGTTCGATCCCGCTTTAGCCCGCTCCGCGCCAGCAGCGCCAGGGTCGGCAGGGCGACGAGCCACAGGCATAGCTCGGCATCGAGTCCCACCCACGTCGCCAGCTGTTGCGCCAGCGGCGCTACGGGGTAGATCAACCCCTGCACCAGGTAGGCCGCGTTCCAGTGGAGGTCGGAGGGATTGAGGCCGAACCCGGTGACCTCGGCTCCACGCATCGCGCGCCAGAGGGCAAGTGTAGCCAGGAACAGACCGGCGAAGGCCAGCGGCCACCACGAGTAGCGGCGTGACCAGCGGCGCTGCAGCCAACCCAGTCCCTCGGTCAGTATGACCAGCGGCCCCACCAGCAACCCGGCCTCGTAGGTCAAAGGAGCCAGCCCGGCGAGCAAGAGGGCCAACCCGATCCACCGCCGGCTGCGTCCCTGGCGGCCCCGCTCGTAGGCCAGCACCGCGCCGGCCGCCATGGCGCTGACCAGTGGATTGTACACCGCGCCCGGCCAGGCGACGGCCTGGCGAGAGAAGGGAAAGAGGGCAAACAACGTCGTAGCCAGGCAAGCGTAGAGGGAACGGTGCGGGTGGGGTGGGGCGGGTGCCTCGAGATCGGATGATCCAGCCCCAGCTCTTCCAGGCCGGGGCGGTACGCTGTGAGGCGCTGATACCCAGGCCGCGGCCAACAGGCCGGCGAGCCAGGAGGCGGCAAAGTGGGCGAGCAGGTTGAGCAGGTGCAGTCCTGAAGGGTGCAGGCCGCCGGCGAGCGCGCCCCACCAGCGCCACAGGCTGTACCACAGAGGCCGGTAATAGCCGTAGGGGCTGGGGCCGGACCATAACTCGCGCCACGAGAGCGATTCTAACCAGGGGATCTGGACCAGATCGTCGGAGAATAGCGGGAGCGCAAGTGTGTCCCCGTACAACAGCCCGGTGAGCGCCAGCGCGATCAGGGCCGAGGCGATGGCGGGGGAGCGCGCGTGCTCAACCCATCCCGGTCTCGTGTTTTCTGCCATTCACCTGGTCGCCGGGTTGCCCAGACCTTTCAGCACTCGCTCCGGCGTCAACGGCAGTTCGTCGAACCATATCCCGGTGGCGTCGTGGATGGCGGCGACCAGCGCCGGGGCCAGTGGGACGAAGGGCATTTCGGCCATGCCTCGCGCTCCCCACGGGCCGCGCGGGTCAGGTTGCTCTACAATGACGGATTCGACCTGTTTGGGCGTGTCGGCGATGGTGGGGATCAGGTAGGTGCTGAGGTTGGGCGTCATCACGCGACCTTGCTCGACGATAAAGTTCTCGCACGTGGCCCACCCCACCGCTTGCACTATGGCGCCCTCGATTTGCCCGACGACGTTTTGCGGGTTGATGGCCTGGCCCACGTCGTCGGCGCAGACGACGCGCACTATGTTCAGCTCGCCGGTCTCGGGGTCTACTTCCGCCTCGACCGCCTGGGCGACGTAGCCGTAGGCAAAGTTGGGAACGCCGTATCCGGTTTCCGGGTCTAAAGGGGTGGTTGGGGGGGCCAGGTAAGTGTGCTCGGCGACGGCTGGTCGCTCTTTGTTCTCCCACCTCTCCAGGGCGGCGGCGGCTGCTCCCTCGATGGCGTTGCCGGCCATAAAAGTCATCCGCGAGGCGGAGACAGAGCCAGAACTGCCGGGGCTGGTGGCGGTGTCTGAGGCGACCAGTTTCACGCGCTCCGGCGGCAGGTTCAGCGCCTGGGCTGCCATTTGATTGATGGCGGTGTGGGCGCCTTGTCCCACTTCGGCGCTGCCGATGTAGACTATGGCTCTCTCGATCTCTGTCTGTCCTCGTAATTCTATTTTTGCCCAACAGTTCTCCTGATAGCCGAAGGAGAAGCCAATGTTCTTGAGGGCGACGGCAATGCCGATGCCTCGACCGGGGGGCCTTTCGGGTTTTCTGAAACCAGAGGTGCCTTGCGGTTGCCAACCGGCGGCGCGGGCGCATTTCTCTGTGACTTTTACCAGGCTCATGCCCCCGGGCAAGGGGGTACCCATGGCGGTCAGGCTGGTTTCTCGCAGTAGGTTCTTGACCCGTAGTTCCACCGGGTCCATCGCCAGCGCCTCGGCCAACTTGTTCATCTGCATCTCGGCGGCAAAGATGGCCTGAGGCGCGCCAAAGCCCCGAAAGGCTCCGCTGGGCGGGTTGTTGGTGTAAACTCCGTCCGCGTCCACTTTGACGTTGGGAATTTCGTAGGGGCCGGTACATGTCACAGTGGCGTTGCCGAGGACTTTGTTGGTGGTATAGCAATAGGCTCCCCCGTCGGCCACTATGCGCGCCTCGGCCGCTACCAGTTTCCCCTCGTGGGTCGCGCCCAACTTGCAGTGGAGCCACATAGGGTGACGCTTGCAGTGGCCCAGGATGGATTCCTGCCGGCTCCAGACGATCTTGACCGGGCGTTGGAGTTTCCACGCCGCCAGCGCCAGCACGATTTGCACCGACATGTCCTCTCGGCCTCCAAAGGCCCCTCCGATGGCCGGGTAGATCACGCGCACCTGTTCTGGCTGTAGGCCCAGCGCGTGGGCGATCTCCTGTTGATCCTCCCACGTCCATTGCCCCGCCGTCACGACCGTAACCCGTCCCTCTTCGTCTACGTAGGCCAGGCCCGCCTCTGGCTGGAGGTAGGCGTGCTCTTGCGCCGGTGTGTGGTATTCTCCCTCGACGATCACGTCCGCAGCGGCCCAGCCGGCCGCCATGTCTCCCTTGCGGATCTGGTGGTGGCAGATGCGGTTGCCTGCCATATCGTTGAGTTCGGGGTGAAACTCGCTGGGTGCGCGGTGAGGGTGTAGTTGCGGCGCATCTGGCTTCAATGCCTCGAAGGGGTCAAAGAGCGCGGGCAGCTCCTCGTACTCGACGTGGATCAGGCGGCGGGCCTGGTCGGCGGCTCGCTCGTTTTCGGCCACGACCAGCGCCACCTGGTCGCCGATAAAGCGCACCACGTCGCTACCGGGTTTGGAGGAGCCGGGACCGCAGAGAACGGGCTGGTCGGGTGTTTGCAGGCCGTACTCGTTGACCGGCACGTCCGGGGCGGTAAAGATGGCGACGACCCCCGGCGCGGTTTCGGCCTTTGTGATATCAATCTGTAAGACGCGAGCGTGAGGTCGTCCGGCAAAGAGGATTTTGGCGTGGAGTGCTTCCGGCATAGCCAAGTCCGCCGGGTATTTCGCCTCTCCGGTGACTTTGGCGCGAGCGTCCACACGGGTGATGGATTCACCAACTGTTTTCGAGGACATGTTCGTATTCCTTTTGCTGATTTTGTCGTTGGGTGCCGTTGAGGAAAGTATACCTCTGACAGTCGAATGGCGCAAGCCCGGATTGTTCGTTAGCGGCCTGTCGTGCTTGTTAACCAAATCGTAACTACATCGCAACTCCTGTCAGTTCCCTTTATGGTATGCTGTTGTTGGTGTTCTGGGGGAGAGCATACATCTTGTTCTCCCGGCTTTACTCGTGTACAATGAGTATGGTCGAATAGAGCCTGACGAGGCTGGATTGGAGATGGAAATCGCGATGAGTGAAGCCACGGCTGCAACGGTTGGGAGCACGACCTCGACTCTTTTAGAGAGTATGCGCGCGGTGCAAAGTGCGCTGGAACGCCCTTCTGGGATTCCTACCGAGCAACTGGTCGCCCGGCTCCAGGAGTGGCAGCAATTGGTGGCAGAACTGGCCGGAGGGTCAGCAGAGGGGGCGGAGGTGGCTACCCTCTATGAGATCATCACGGTTTTGAACTCGTCGCTTGACCTGACAGAGACTTTGAGTTTGGTGATGGATTCGCTCATCCACCTCACGGGCGCTGAGCGGGGTTGCCTGATGTTGTTGGATGAGAATGACAACCTGGAAATACGAGCGGCTCAGAGTTTCGACCGGGAGAGCGTTGACGCTTCCGACCTGGAGGTTAGCCAGACGGTAGTGCGCGAGGCGGTGGATGGGGGGCAGCCTGTGTTGACCACCAACGCGCAGCGTGACCCCCGCTTTTCAGGTCAAGAGAGCGTCATCGGCTATAATCTCCGTTCCATTGTCTGCGTGCCACTGCGCGTCCGGGATTGGGTGATCGGCGCTCTATATCTGGACAACCGGATTCGAGAGGACGTTTTCTCCAAGTCAGATTTGCCTTTGCTGACGGCGTTTGCCAGCCAGGCTGCCATCGCTATCGAAAACGCCCGTCTGTACACGATGACCGACCAGGCGCTGGCCGCTCGAGTGGAAGAGCTTACGACTTTGCAGCACATTGACCAGGAACTGAACGCCAGCCTGGACCTGGGACGGGTATTAGACCTGGCGCTTTCCTGGGCCTTGCAGGCTACGCGGGCGGACGCGGGAACTTTGTGCATCCTGGATGACGAGGGTAAGGTAAGCGTGGTCTCCCGGTCAGACAACAGCGAGCTGGCCGAACCGGAACCTGACATGTTGCAGCGGGTAATGGGCAGCCGGGAACCGATTTTGGTCGGGCCTGCGCGGATGCTGGTTCCCATTCAATGCGAGGATAGGACGGTGGGGCTGTTGGATCTGCGCAGGGATAATGATGCTTCGTTCCATTCAGATCGTGTGCAGTTTGCCGGCCAGTTGGCGGGCCACGCTGCTATGGCTATCGAGAATGCGCGATTGTACGAGCAAGTCCAGCAGGCCAACCAGGCCAAGACAGAGTTCGTCTCCCTCGTCGCTCACGAGCTGCGCACGCCGATGACATCCATCCGGGGCTATGCCGAGATGTTGCTCAAGGGGATGTTCGGCGAACTGACCCCTCAACAAAGGCAATTTATCCAGATCATCGGCAGTAACGTGCGGCGCATGCAAATCCAGGTCTCCGACTTGCAAGATGTCTCTCGCATTGAGACTGGGAACCTGAAACTAGAGATACGGCCGACGAATCTGCAAGACGCGCTGGCAGAGGCCCTGCAATCTACTCAGGGGCAGGTCGAGGCCCGGTCGCAGGAGTTGACGGTAAAAGTGCCGGAAGGTCTGTCGCTGGTACAAGCCGATCCCGCGCGGCTGACGCAAATACTGATCAATCTGCTCAGCAACGCTTACAAATACACCCCCGAGGGGGGCAGCATCGAGGTGAGCGCGCGGCAGCAGGATGGGTACGTGAGTTGTGCCGTCTCTGATACTGGCATTGGCATGGCGCCAAAAGATCTAGCCAAGCTATTCACCAAATTCTTCCGCTCAGAGGACCCGGCCGTGCGGGATATGCCGGGCACGGGACTGGGACTGTGCATCACCAAGAGCCTGGTGGAGCTCCAGGGCGGCGAGATGGAGGTGGAGAGCCGGCTTGGGGAGGGGACGACCTTCACGTTCACGATGCCGGTGGCCGACGTGTAGCGGTGTCGAGATGGTGTTGAGATGGATGGGCTGCGGACGGTGATTCGCGCCCTTTTTTGTTGGCTGCTAAGCCCAATACGGTTCAGTTAACAGAGAAGAAACCAGGTTTTTCGGAAAAAACCTGGTTTATGGCGGCCTCAACTAGACCGTATTACTGCTAGGCCTACATTTCGCACTCTCTCGTGCGGGCGGGGTTCGTAGTCGGCCACGGACGGATACCGTGTATCCGCGCGCAGCGGAGTGGCGTCCGACGGCACTTCACTTCGTTCCGGACGGATGTCTGCATCCGCGCTTACTACGAACATTTGCTAAAGTGCGAAAAACAGGCCAAGTGCAGACTGCCGTAAATTCGTGCCGAGTTTTTCACACTCACACCGGCCTAAAGAGCCGGTGTGAGGGCACTTTTCGGCCAATTTGTGGGCCTAGCGCCGCCTCTTCTATGGCTGAGAATCAGCCCGCGGTGCGGGCCGGCGCAAAGCGGAACGAATTTATGCATCGCTGCACTAAGCGATTCCGTCCAGCGTGACCGCCACGCTAATCCTTACCCTGCGCACTCGATCAACTCGCGCGGAGTGGCGGTCAACAGTTCGTACCCGTCCGGGCGCACGACGATGGTATCCTCCAGCTTGACCATCATTCCGTGGGCGGGTGCGCTGACCTCGATCTCAATGGCAAGCACCGTTCCCGCCTGGAGACGTGCCTCGACGCGCGGCCAGAGCACGGGCGGCTCGTCTATTTCCAGCCCAATGCCGTGACCGACAAAGCCGGGCAGTACCAGGCTGCCTGGGGCAAAGTAGGGTGGGGCGCCTGGCGCGACGATCGCTTCAGCCACCGGGTAGAGATCGGCCACGGGGGTGCCAGGGCGCAGGGCCTCGAGCACACCCTCTTCTGCCGCGCGGGCCACGCCAAAGAGTGCCTGTTGTTCATCCGTGGCTCGCCCCACGACAAAGGTGCGGGATTCGTCGCCGGTGTAGCCCTCGTAGGTCGAACCGATGTCCACGACTACTAGGTCGCCCGGCTCCATCACCCGGCGAGAGGGGCCGTACGGCATAGCGGGCCCTAGCCCTGTGCCCGTCACCACTAGTCCGTGCCCGCCGCGTACGGTCAGGTTTTCTCCACTTGCCAGCAGCACTCCGGCTCCGCGCGCCCCGGGGTGGCGCAGTGGCTGGAACCCCTCGTGGCCGGCCCGCCGCAGCGCCGCTTCTACCTCGGCCGCCAGGGCTAATTCGCTCACCCCCGGCGCGATCGTTCGACGGGCGGCCTCGTGTCCGGCGTCGGCCACGGCTGCGGCGTGGCGCGTGGCAGTGATCTCGCCGCCGTCTTTGATCGTGCGTTGAGCTAACACCAGCGGGGAGATGTCGGCCAGTGACCAGGTGGGGAAGGTCTCTTGCAATCGCTGGAATAGCTGCGCAGAGATCAGGTCAAGCTCGCTGCCCAGCACGCCCCCCGTCAGCCCCAGTTCGTCCATAACCTCGGCGATGTCGGAAAACCCATTCATCGGTTCCACGCGAGCAACGGTTGCTTCTTGCTGGGCGTGCTCGAGGCCTCGTCGCACGAGAAGGGCCGCGCTGTCTGGGGAGACGAGCAAGGCCGCCGGACGCACTGTTCCAGCGTAATAGAGTATATCGCGGTGATGGAGTAAGAGGGCTGCGTCCAATCCTGCGGCAGCCATACGAGCGCCTAGTTCGGTCAGTCTGTGGTTGATTATGCTCCTCCTCCCCAGAGTTTGTCTGGGGGCCGGCTACCCCCCGGCGATGAGATGTATCACCCATACGTCCGCGCCATCGGGGATGGTGCGGGTGGAATACTCCTCGCGGGGAATCACCTCGCCGTTGATCTTGACGATGATGTGGGCAAAAGTGTAGCGGAAGCGCTCCAATAGGCCGGAGATAGTCAGCCCTTCCTCCCATTCGATCTCGTCGCGGTTGTTGACGCGGATCATTGTAGGGCGTTATTTTATCACATTTGAATGGAAACCCCAAGTGCAATCGGTTCTCTTGCCGCCGCGAGCGGCGGCGCGAATTCGCTCATTTCTCAATTCGTTGTGGCATCGTCAAAGCATTACTTGCGCCTTTGGTGAAAATTGATACAATTATGCACAGTGCATCTCTTGCCCGTGAGCCAAATCCTATGCCAATGAATAGAGACTCAACTGGCGCGGCCGAAAAGATCCTGGTCATAGACGACGACGTGATCTTGTTAAAGTTGATACGTCGTTCTCTCGAACCTTTGGGATTTTCCATATTCACGGCGACCAGCGGAGAAGAGGGACTGAAATTGTTCCCGCAGCTCGCCCCCGATCTGGTGATCCTGGACGTTATGATGCCGGGCATGGATGGCTGGGAGGTCTGCCGGCGCTTGCGCCAAAAGTCGGCGGTACCCGTGATTTTCTTGACCGCGTTGGATTCGGTGGACGATATCGTGCAAGGGCTGATAGGCGGAGCCGATGACTACCTGGCAAAGCCGTTCAAGATAGACGAACTGGGCGCCAGAGTGACCGCGCAGCTTCGCCGTGCTCGCATGTCTCACGGACAAGCTGACGTCTTGCGCTTTGGGGGCGGCGACTTGGTCATCAACCGTGCCGAGCAGACAGTGTTCGCTTATGGTGAAGAAATCACGTTGAGCCCTATCGAGTACAATCTACTTTTGTTCATGGCCGAGCGGGCTGGACGCATACTCTCCGCGCAAACACTCTTCGATTCCATCTGGGGTCCCATGGCCGAAACAGGCCTCACGGGCGTCAAATGGTATATCTGGCGCCTGCGGCAAAAGATCGAATCCGATTCCTCAGACCCCCGATTTATCCTCACTGAGCGAGGCAAGGGATACCGCTTTTCTCCCCAATAACTCCTCGATCACCCCTTTCTCAAACCAATCTTAAACCTTGCGTGCCTTTTTGCAAACTGGATTCAAACTGGCATAGGGTATAATATAGGCAGAGTTAAGCTGTGGGGGTGGGATAGGAGAAAAATAATGAGGAGTAAAGGTCTGTTTTCGAGGCTTCGTTTCATTTCTATGTTGGGCATTATCCTTTGGCTGGCGCTCTCCACATCCATTGTGTGGGCCGATGGGGAAACGGGTACTGTTGTAGGATACCCTTCACTGAGGCAAGTCAGGGGAACGTTAAATGGAGAGAGTTGGAGTGGACAGGGCGGCACCATCAATATGGAGCTCACCGATGGCCCCATCGTCCCCGTCTTTTGCACCGACATACCGCATCACGTCGGCACGGGAGATACTTTCGTCGCCAGCGACGAGGAGATGGACTGCCGCGTCAAATGGTTGCTGACGCACTACCCATCTCGGCTGACCACCTATACCCCCTGGCCCGATGGCGCTCCGGGATCCCTAAGTGACCGCTATAACGAAATGGCCGCCCGCCAGGCGGCCGTCTGGCACTTTTCCGACGGCCTGCTGCCGGACGATACCACGACGGTCGGTGCGCGGGCCTGGGAGATCATTGACGCCGTGCCCGGTGACGCCTGCGCCGCCGACGCTCCCAGCGTCGCCATCGCCCCCGCCAGCACCGTCAACCCCATCAACACGACCCGGACCTTTACCGTCACCGTGACCCGGGGCGGCGAGCCGGTCGGTGGACAAGGGGTGAACCTCAGCGCCGATCTCGGAACGCTGAGCACCGACACCGTTATCACCGACGACCAGGGCCAGGCCACCTTCACCCTCACCTACGATACGCCTGATACGACCTCTAACATTGGTGCTGAGGCCGAGATGTCCCTGCCGGTGGGCACCATTTTCGTCGGCACCGAGGAGAACAAACAAAAGCTGGTTCTGGGTGAGGAAACCACCGGCCTGGTGCACGGCTCCGCTGCCGCCACGTGGACCGGCACCGGATCGGTCACGACTCTCAGCTTTGACGACTACAATATGAACGAGACGCACGACTCCGGTGAGCCTCTGCTGGAAGGGTGGACGGTGACGCTCTACAAAGACAACGGTGCGTCCTGGGACGTGGTTGACAGCGATACCACCGACGGCGCGGGGATGGCCAGCTTTACCGGCTTGAGCGCCGGCGACTATCGCGTAGTAGAGACCATGCCGGCCGGCTGGTACAACACCACCCCAACGGACGTAGAGTTCACGTTGGTCGCCGATGGAAGCCACTCGGTTGCTTTCGGACAGGTCAAACTCCCCGTCATCGTCGGCCACGTCTTTCAGGACGACGATTTGGACGGCGCGTACGATGCCTCCGAACCTTTGCTGGCAGGGTGGGAACTGCGCCTATACCGTATGGACGGCTCTTACATCGCCGGGATGCAGGGCGTGACCGGCGACGACGGCGCTTACATCTTTAGCTCTCACCCCGACCGCAACCCGCCCGACATCGTGGCCGGCGATTACTTTGTGCAAGAGACCCTCCAGAGCGGATGGTACGCCACGACGGGCGTCTCGGGGACGGTCACGGTAGGCTCTGGTGACATTGTAACCGCCTCGCTGGGCAACGTACATTCGGAACCCTCCCTGACGCTAGACAAGAACGGCCCGGCGACCGCCCACGAGGGTGACGAGATCACCTACGATTTCACCGTCACCAACGACGGCAACGTTCCTCTGGAAAACGTCACCGTAAATGACCCACTGTTGGGTGGCGAGGTCTGCGACCTGGGGACGCTGGGTGTCGGCGCGAGCGCCGCTTGTGACGCCGCCTACACCGTCCCGGACGCGGCGGATGACCCGCTGGAGAACAGCGCCACCGCCTCCGGCGTCGAGCCTTATTTGGGCGGCGAGGCCAGCGATAGCGACGCGGTCAGCACCGACGTTCTCCACCCGGCCCTGGAACTGGCGCTTACGACCTCTGCCGACGAGGTCTATGCTGGCGAGCCGGTGGTTCTGACATACGAGGTGACCAACACCAGCAGCGACACCACACTCTACAGCGTGGTCATCTCCTCCGACAACGGCACGCCCGGCGACCCCTCTGACGACTATGAGGTGTGCTCCATAGCTGAACTGGGGGCAGGTGCGGCTCTGACCTGCGACGAAACAGTGACTCCGGATGAGGATACCACCTACACGGGTACAACGGAGGGGCACGATGCGCTTGGCGCCGTCGTGGACGATGAGGCGCAGGCGACGGTGACTATGATGGATGATGGTACGCCAGACGAAGAAGATGACAATACCGACACCGATGGAGATGGCGTTCCTGATTACCTGGACGATGACGACGATGGGGATGGCATCCCCGACGAGATTGAGGGGGATGAGGATGCCGACGGCGACGGCACGCCCAACTTTCTCGACCTCGACTCTGACGGCGACGGCATCCCGGACGAGATCGAGACGGCCGACGACGCCGACGGCGACGGCACGCCCAACTTTCTCGACACTGACTCCGACGGCGACGGCATCCCGGACGAGATTGAGACGGCCCAAGACGCCGACGGCGACGGCGCGCCCAACTTTCTCGACCTCGATTCCGACGGCGACGGCATCCCCGACGAAGTAGAGACGGCCCAAGACGCTGACGGCGACGGCACGCCCAACTTTCTCGACACTGACTCCGACGGCGACGGCATCCCGGACGAGATCGAGACGGCCGGTGACGCCGACGGCGACGGCACGCCCAACTTTCTCGACCTCGATTCCGACGGCGACGGCATCCCGGACGAGATTGAGACGGCCGGTGACGCCGACGGCGACGGCACGCCTAACTTTCTCGACCTCGATTCCGACGGCGACGGCATACCTGATGCTGGCGAGTGGAGCGAGGGACTTGACGATCCGTTGGCCGGTTGTACGGCGGATGACCCCGTCTGCTACGACAACGACGCGGATGGCGACGGCATACCCAACTACTTGGACTCTGACAGTGATGGCGATGGCTTGTCCGACGGTGAAGAGGGTACTGGTGATAGCGACGGTGATGGTATTCCCGATTGGCTCGATCCGGCCCCGGGCAACCAATCTGACCAATTCTTCTTCATCTTCTTGCCGCTAGTGGCTAGTTCCTAGCGCCAATATCGAGATGCCCGGCGTCTCAATGCCGGGCATCTCGGTGTCCTTCTGCTTGCCCCTACTTGACAATGTAGCCAAAATATGTCACACTCTACGGGAGAGACCCCTCGACCTCTCTCGGATTGTGATGGAATTTTCTTGCAGCATTGTACTGTATTATACCTGTTACTTGCAGGATTGCGGCTTGACCGCGTTGACCCAGGAAAGGAACTCGCAATGGTGAAACGGCTGACACGCATACTCGTATCCTTTGGCCTTGCTTTGGGCCTGACTGTGACCTTGTTTCTGGTGTTGGTCGGCAGACCTGTCCGTGCCAACAGCATCGTCGTAGATAGCACCGCAGATAATGCGACCGGTAGTGATGGCTACTGCACCCTACGTGAAGCTATCAATAACGCCAACAGTGACAGTGATACCACGGGCGGCGATTGTACGGCTGGCAGTGGGGATGATGCCATCACGTTCAGTTCCACCCTGTTCAGCGGCGGCGGCATAATCAGTCTTACAAGTTCGCTGACCATTATGAACGACGATGGAACTAGTATTGATGGTGACCTGGACGACGACGGTGAACCAGAAGTGGAACTCCGCTACGACGGAGCTGCCTCCTTTAGCCTGCTCAGAATTCGATCCTCCGATAACCGCATTGAAGGACTATCCCTCACCGGTTCCCCTGATCACTATGGTATTTACTTGAACGGGAACGGCGTCGAGGTAAACGACAACCAGATCGTGAACAACTGGATCGGGCTTGATCTAACCGGCGCCTCCAGAGGGAACAGATACGGAATCTACATCCAGCACGTAGATGGTGTGGGCAGTGGCGCCATCGGCAACACGATCCAGGACAACGTCATCTCTGGAAACGACTATGACGGTCTCTACATCCAGGATGCCCCGGGAACCCAGGTGTTGAGCAACACCGTCGGGCTGAACCCTGCCATGACTGACACCATAGCCAACGGCGACGACGGCATTACCCTCAACGGCGCCGTGACCACGACGATCCAGTATAACTGGGTGTCTGGCAACGGCGGCGACGGTCTCTACATCACTGGAACCCAAGAGATCACTATCATCGACAACGTGGTTGGCCTGGACGCAGCGGAAAGCGCTGCGAGGAACTATGGTCTGGCTGGGATCAACGTCGCCGCCAACTCTACTTCCCTCACCATCCGGGACAATACGATCTCGGGTAACTGGGGCAATGGTATCTACCTGGGGCCGGGTTGTGGCTATGCCACCATCGCCGGCAACCACATCGGCACCAACGTCGCCGGCGCCGCCGGGTTGGGCAATGGGCGGGTTACGAACAGGGACGGCATCCAGCTAAACGACGCCTACAGCAACACCATCGGCGGGCCAGATCTGGCCGACCGCAACATCATTGTCCACAACGGGCGGGCTGGCGTCTTTATCTCGGGCGAACAGGCCGACCACAACGTGGTTCAGGACAACTACATTGGCGCCGGCGCCGCCGGCAGCGAGGATTTGGGCAACGGAGATTACGGCCCAACCTCCGATACAGGGGCCGGCGGCGTCTACGTCTACGATGGAGCCGATCACAACGTCATCCGCGACAACCTGATCCGCTTCAACTACATCGGCCTGCGCTTCTCTGGCGGCAGTGACCCTCTCGTCACCCCGCCCCAGTTCAACCAGGCGCTCACCAACACACTGACCTACAACGACAAGTACGGCGTCGTCAACCAAACCACCCACTGGAACACTACCTACACCACACCCGTCAGCGGGGACAACCTGATCCAGAACAACGTGGTCACAGACACGAGGGGAGACGGCATCGGCATCTTTAACTACGGCGGGTCGCCGCGCATCGTCAATAACGACATCAGCGAGAACGACGGTTTTGGCATCGTCAACCGGGTCTACTTTGGCGCCGACGGCCCGTCCGATGCAGCCGATGACCTGCTCTCAATGCCCACTATAACCGGCAACACTATCAGCGGCAACGGCGACGATGGCATCCAGTCACGCGACACGACCCCGCTGAATAAGGCCACCTTGCTGGGCGACAACACCTTTGTCAACAACAGCGGCGAGCCGCACATCTCCCAACGCTGGTTCGTCGCCGTCGAAGCGGTCAGCGGGACGCAAACCATCATCAATGGCCTGGCAGTGACCGTCACCCGACAGGGCGGAGGAAATGCCTGTCCCGGCGGCGCTTGCGTTGGAGACGACTTTGATTCAGATGGTGGCAGCGGTGGAGTTTGGGGGCCAACCGGCATCGTCTACACCGACGTAGAAAACCTGTCCGATGGCACCAGTACCTGGTTTGAGATCGTCGAGTACGAAGTGACCTGGCAGGGGACTTGGGTGACTTACACCTCTCACCTGGTCGAGATCGGCGGCGCCGAGCAAGGCTCCCGCTACTTTGACTTTGACGGCATCACCACTACCGCAGAGATCTCTGGCGACGTAAACCTGCCCTTCTGCATCTCCACGGGCATCACGGACACAGATCAATCTCTGTGCCGCTATCAGATCGCCCAGATAGACGTCTTTGGCTCGTTCGGCGATGGTGACTGGGACGACGACGGTATCCCCGACGAGGATGAGGGCACCGGCGACACCGATGGCGATGGCACGCCCGACTACAAGGACACCGACAGCGACGGCGATGGCATCCCTGACGAAGACGAGTACGATTGGTGTGGCAATCCACCCTGTGATTCCGACGGCGACGGCACACCGGACTACAAGGACACCGATAGTGACGACGACGGCATCCCTGACGAAGACGAAGGGAACGTGGACACCGACGGGGATGGGATTCCTGATTATGCGGACACCGACTCGGACAACGACGGCATCCCTGACGACGAAGAATATGATTGGTGCGGTGGCCCTCCTCCTTGTGACACTGACGGCGACGGTACCCCTGATTACAAGGACGACGACGACGACGACGATGGAATTCTCACCGAAAACGAGAACCCTGACCCCAACGGCGACCAGGATCCATCCGATGCCGTAGACACCGACGGCGACGGTACCCCTGACTATTTGGACGACGACGACGACGGCGATGGAATTCTCACCGAGAACGAGAACCCCGATCCCAACCACGATGGCGATCCATCTGACGCCCAGGATACCGACGGCGACGGCATACCGGATTATCTGGAGCCGAACGACGTGGATACCGATGGTGATGGCAAGAACAACCACGACGACGACGACGACGACGGGGACGGCGTGGGCACCCAATACGAGCACGCCGACCCCAATGGCGACGGCAGCCCCGCTGACGCCCAGGATACCGACGACGATGGCATCCCTGACTATCTGGACGAGGACGACGACGGGGACGGTGTTTACACCGAGTACGAGCACCCCGACGATAACGACGACGGCAGCCCGGCCGACGCCCAGGATACCGACGACGACGGCATCCCTGACTATCTGGACGAGGACGACGACGGGGACGGTGTTTACACCGAGTACGAGCACCCCGACGACAACGACGACGGCGACCCCGGCGACGCCCAGGATACCGACGACGACGGCCTCCCCGATTATCTGGACAACGACGACGATGGGGATGGCCGGCCGACCGCCAACGAGGACGCCGACCCCAACGACGACGGCGACCCTGCCGACGCCAAAGACTCTGATGGCGACAACACACCTGACTATTTGGACCCAGAGTACTTTATCTACCTTCCCCTTGTCCTGCGCAATCACTCCTGACGCGCGCCACTCTTGAGCAGCGCTATCCGATCCTCTCGCAAGCCCCGCGGCTTGCGAGAGGGTTTTCGTTTGCCCGACATACTGGCCTTGCCTTTTGAGGGACACGGGCGGACGTGGGGCAAGTTGGTAACTTTTCAATCTGATGAAACGATGGGACAAATCCCGTGTTTGTGGTAGAATAATGCGCTGAGGAGATCGCAATGTCTAGCGTCATCACCGTGGTGGGCGGGGGGTTGGCCGGGAGCGAGGCCGCCTGGCAGATTGCCGAGCGGGGCGTGGACGTGCTCCTGTACGAGATGCGCCCCCACCAGACGACGCCCGCTCACGTCAGCGGCCGGCTGGCCGAACTGGTCTGCTCCAACAGCCTCGGCTCCGACCTGCCCGACCGGGCGGCCGGGCTCTTGAAGAACGAACTGCGCTACCTGCGCTCGCTGGTATTGGCCTGCGCCGACCAGGCGCGCGTGCCGGCCGGCGGCGCGCTGGCGGTGGACCGGGAACTGTTCTCCGCCGAGGTCACTCGCCGCGTCGAGGCTCACCCGCGCATCTGTCTCGTGCGCGAGCAAGTGACGGCGATCCCCGATGGGCCGGTTGTCGTCGCCACCGGCCCTCTCACCTCAGAACCCTTGGCCAAGGCCATCGCCGTGCTGGCCGGTCAGGAACACCTCTATTTTTACGACGCCCTGGCCCCCATCGTGGCCGCCGATTCGATTGATATGTCCGTTGCCTTCCGCGCTTCCCGCTACGGCAAGGGAGACGCCGACTATATCAACTGCCCGCTGACGGAGGAGGAGTACGTCCGCTTCGTCGAAGAGCTGGCGGCGGCGGAGTGCATCCCGCTGCGCTCATTCGAGCAGGAGCCGGACCGCTTCTTCGAGGGCTGCCTGGCGGTGGAGGTGATGGCGGCGCGTGGAAGGGACACCCTGGCCTTTGGGCCGCTCCGCCCGGTCGGGCTGACCGATCCACGCACCGGGAAGCGACCCCACGCCGTGGTGCAGTTGCGGCAGGATAACCTGGCCGGGACGCTCTACAATATCGTCGGCTTCCAGACCAATCTGCGCTACGGCGAGCAGGAGCGGGTGTTCCGCCTCATCCCGGGGTTGGAACGGGCCGAGTTCGTGCGCTTTGGGCACATGCACCGCAACACTTTTATCAATGCGCCACTCCTATTGGAGCCGACGATGGAATTCCGCGCCCGGCCGGGACTCTTTTTCGCCGGGCAGATCACGGGCGTGGAGGGATACGTGGGCAGCGTCGGCAGTGGGTGGGTGGCGGGGGTCAACGCGGCCCGCTTTGTGCTGGGGCAGGAGCCGCTGCTGCTGCCACGGGCGACGATGCTGGGGGCGCTGTGTCATTATGTGAGCCGCGCGGAACCGGAATCGTTCCAGCCGATGAAGGCCAACTTTGGCTTGATGCCGCCCCTTGCGCCGCCGGTGCGCAACAAGCGGGAACGATGCCGGGCTTACGCGGCGCGGGCGTTGGATGCGCTTAAATCACTTGTTTTAACATAGTAATTATCGTGTGGGGAGGGTGTGCATTGTGAAGCATCTTGAAAGGCCATATCGGGCTATGCGCATAGTTTTGCTGTTCTGCCTCTTGCTCTGCACATTCTCACTCGCAGCGTGCAGCGAGCCCGAACCGCTGATCTTTGATGGCGAGGCGGCCTACGCCCACGTCGAGGCTCAGTGTGACCTGGGCTTTCGCCCTACCGGGTCGGACGCCGGTTGGGCCACCGGCGATTACATCATCTCTTACCTGGAGGAGCAGGGTTGGACGGTCGAGACAGAAGAGTTCACCTATCGCGACACGCCCGTGCGCAACATCGTCGGTCGGGTGGGGGAGGGGCCGGTGATCGTGCTGGGCGCCCACTATGACACCCGCCTCAGCGCCGACGAGGAGGATCCCAGCGTCCCCGTGATGGGGGCCAACGATGGGGCATCTGGCGTGGCCGTGTTGCTGGAACTGGCCCGCACACTGGACCGGGACAAGTTGCAGCGCCAGGTCTGGCTGGCCTTTTTCGACGCCGAGGACAATGGTCGTCTCGGTGGCTGGGAGTGGTGTGTCGGCTCCGGCTATATGGCCGCCCACCTGGAGATTATGCCCGAGGCGGTCGTCGTCGTGGACATGATCGGGGACGCCGACCAGCAGTTGTTCCTGGAGCGCAACTCGGATCCGGCGCTGCAGACGCGCCTGTGGGAGATCGGCGCGACCTTGGGCTATACCGACACGTATATCTCCCAGTACCGCTGGGCGATGTACGACGATCACGTCCCCTTTGCCCAGCGGGGCATCCCCGCCGTAGACATCATTGACTTTGACTATCCCTACTGGCATACCACGCAGGATACCCGCGACAAGGTGAGCGCGATCAGCCTGGAGCGGGTGGGGCGAGTGGTGGAGGTGTGGCTGGAGGGGATGGGGGAGGTGGGGGAGAAACGATGAGCGTGACAGTCGTAACCGATTTTTCGCTCTCGCTCGAGGTGGAGCATGTCTTGCGTGGGCAGGGCATTGACCCCGGCCGTGCCCGTCCAGAGCTTTTCGCGATGGCGCGGGATGTGCTCGACGAGGCACGGTCGCTGATCGCTCCGGCCGCGCTGTACACACTCCTGCCCGTGCACGAATTTGAACACCAGCGGGCGACGCTGGACGGCGGCGCTGTCTTTGAGGGGCCGCTGGTCGCTCGCGCGCTGGCAGGGGCCGAGGAGGTCGCGCTGGCCGTGTGCACCGTCGGGCCGGCGCTGGACGAACGGGTAGCGGTGCTGTTTGCGGAGGAACCGGTGCGGGCGATGGCGTTGGATGGGGCCGGCATCGGGGCCGTGGGATTGGTGGCCCAGCTGATCGGCGAGCGGGTGCGTGAGGAGGCCGAGGCGCGCGGATCGAGGATCGGTATGCGCGCCGAGCCTGGGCAAGAGGGGTGGGAGATTTGGCAGCAGCGCGTGCTCTTGGGGCTGCTGCCGACTGAAGAGATCAGCGTTCAACTGACCGACAGTTGCCTCATGCTGCCGCGCAAGTCGCTCTCTTTCGCCGTCGGGCTGGGGCCAGAGATGCGACCCGACGCCGTCACCTGCGACTTTTGTTCCAAGCGAGAGCGTTGCCAATGGCGCACGCGCAGTGATAGTTAGTCCCGGCCCAGATCTGACATAGATCAAGGCGAGTTGCTATGACATCACATCAGTTATCGCGCCGCACCAAGCTCTTGTACGGTTTTGGAGACATCGGATTTAGCCTGACGACCACCATCATTGGCGCCTACTTTGCCATTTTCCTAACCGACGTCGTGGGTATCGCTCCCCGCGTCGCCGCCGCCGCCATCTTTGTCGGGCGCAGTTGGGACTATGTCAACGACCCGCTCGTGGGCTACATCTCGGATCGCACCCGGACACGTTGGGGGCGGCGGCGACCCTTTTTGCTCTTTGGGCCGCTGCCCTTTGCCCTGGCCTTTGCCCTCATGTGGGTCCGTCCGCCGTGGGAGGGCGACCTGGCGCTGGCCGTTTACTATGCCGTCGCCTACGTCCTCTTCGACGCCGCTGCCACCCTGGTCTATATGCCTTACTTTGCGCTCACCCCGGAACTGACGTCGGACTATGACGAGCGCACGGCGCTCACTTCCTACCGCATGTTCTTTTCCATCGTCGGCAGCTTGATCTCGTTCATTCTCCCTTTGATGATCGTCGGCACATTCGCGCCAGAAAACGCGCCTCGCGTGCTGACGATGGGTTTGATCTTTGGCATCGCCAGCGCGTTGCCTTTGCTGCTCACTTTTTTCGGCACGCGAGAGCGCCAGGAATATGCGCAACAGGAGCAACCCGGTCTGCTCCAGTCGCTGCAGGCGGCGCTAAAGAATCGTCCCTTCGTCTTTGGCCTGGTCATCTTTTTGCTGACGTGGGTTGCCGTGGATATACTCCAATCCACGCTGCTCTATTTCGTCAAGTACGTCGTGCGACGTGAACCCCAGAGCGACTTGATCATGGGCACGATCTTTGTCACCGCCATCCTTGCTTTGCCCTTCTGGGAGTGGACCTCTCGGCACTGGAACAAGCGCTGGGCCTACGTCGTCGGGATCGCGTTCTGGGCGGTCGTGCAGATGGTGATGATCACGCTTAGTCCCTCGAGCGGCATGGGGCTGCTGCTCTCCCTGTGCGTCCTGGCCGGCATCGGGGTGGCGGCCGCGCACGTCATCCCCTGGGCCATCATCCCCGACGCCATCGAGTGGGACGAGCTGCAGACCGGAGAGCGGCACGAGGGCACGTTCTACAGCCTGATCACGCTGATGAAAAAGGTGTCCTCTTCGATGGCGATCCCGCTGGTGCTCCTGCTCCTCGACGTAACCGGCTACGTGCCCAACGCGGCCCAGCAGCCTGCCAACGCGCTCCTCGGTATCCGTATCGTGATCGGGCCGATACCGGCTGTGCTCTTGTGCGCGGGCATCCTGTTCGCCGTGCTGTATCCACTGAGCCGAGAGCAGCACGCCCAAATTGTGCAAGAGCTCGAAGAGCGGCGAAATTGATGGAGGGTATATGAGCGCCATTGAAATTCATCCCGTCCGCACGGCCAGGGAGCGACGCGCGTTTCTCACCTTTCCCTGGCGCATCTACCGCGACGACCCGCTGTGGGTGCCTCCCCTGCTGCCCGAACGGGCCAGGACGATTGATCCGCGGCGCGGCGCTTTTTTCAAGCGCGGCGGTGAGGCCGAGTTCTTCGTCGCCTGGCGTGAGGGCAGGCCAGTGGGCACCGTCTGCGCGGCGGAAGACAGATTCGCCAACGAGCAACGCGACAGGCGCGAGTGTGTGTTCGGCTTCTTCGAGTACGTCGCGGAGTACGGCGTCGCCGAGGCGCTGCTTGGCCGCGTCGTAGCGTGGGCCAGACAGCGCGAGCTGAACGCACTCTTTGGCCCGTTCAACCTGGACTATGAGGACAGTTACGGCGTGCTCGTCGAGGGGCGCGACCGACCGCCGGCGTTGCTCTGCGGGCACACGCCTCCGTACTACCAGGGCTTTATGGAGCGTTTCGGTTTCCGGCCGGCGCGAGGGGACAATCTGGCCTTTGCCATAGACGCGGACGCGACCACGCCATCCGCACGGCGTCTCTTCCGCCTGGCTGACAGGCTCCGCGAGCGGCGTGGGATCGTCGTGCGTGGGGCCGACTTGGCCCACTGGGATGAGGAGGTTGACCGGATATATCACCTGATCAATATCGCTCTGGCCCACCTCCCCGACCACATCGGCTGGCACCGGGATACGTTGGAGGCGTCGCTGGCTTCTTTCCGCGACCTGGCCGACCCCGAGCTGATCCTCTTTGCCGAGGTGAATGGGGAAACTGTGGGTTGGCTGCCCGGCATCGCCAACCTGAACGAGGCTCTCATCCACGCCAACGGGCTGCGCTACCCCTGGGACTATGCCAAGCTGTGGTACCATATGCGTCGCCAGCCCGACTGC
Source organism: uncultured Anaerolineales bacterium (assembly GCA_964393895.1). Classification (GTDB taxonomy): domain Bacteria; phylum Chloroflexota; class Anaerolineae; order B4-G1; family B4-G1; genus B4-G1. The sequence goes on from CAYMWP010000020.1 coordinate 37,656, forward strand.
CTGGCGGTCAAGAGCGTCCTGGTGTTGCCCGAGTATTGGGGCAGCGGCGTCAGTGTGCTGCTCTTTGCGGAGATGGGCCGGCGCGCCCAGGCCAAGGGGTTCAAGTGGCTCGACTTGTCACTCACGTCGGAGGACAATCCGCATACGCCTATTCTGGCCGAGCGGATGGGGGCCAAGCTGTACAAGCGTTACCGCGTCTACCGGCTGATGATAGTGTGAGAAGTGAAACGTCAAACGTCAAACGTCAAACGTCAAACGTCAATCGCCAGCTCGACGTATTCCTGCTTTACCAATTCCTGTTCCTGCACCTGGAACAGTTCCAATAGTTCGCCGATCATTGCTGCCTTGCGCTCGGCATCCTGCTTCGACCAGGTGCGGCTCTTGATCTCTAGGAACGTGCCCGGCAACTTGGGCTCGATCAGGCGATCGAGGTTGATGGCAAAGTCGGTCCCGCCGTAGCGAATGCGGTAGCGGCGCCGCTCCTTGTGCACCTCTATTTCGGCCTCCGGCTTGAAATACTCGCGGTAGAAGCGCAGGCTGCGCGTCGCGGGGGCGTCGAAGCGGGAGCGAGAGAGCAGCACCGATCTGGCGTACTCGCGGTCCTTACCCTCGCTGGTCATTGTCAGCCGGCAGACCACGTCCTGAACCTCGCCATCCTGGTCCAACAACTCGTCCTCCCGGTAGCGCAGCCGGTTGTGCCAGGGGTCGTCGAACAGAAAGTAGGTATCGTACTGGCGGCGGCACGAGGGCTTGATGATCGTGATCTCCGAGTTATCCAGCAGGCTTTCTATTGAGGCGTCCTCGGCCAGGCGCACTTTGACCTGAATCTCGAACGTCTTTTTCTGGGCCACCTGGCCGATGACGAGCAGTTTGCTGAGCACGCTCTCTTCGCGTTGGATGAGAAAGGCGTCAATCTTGCGGGCGATGATGTCCGCCTCGGCCGCCAGGGCTTGTTCGTCCAGCGTGAGCAGTCGCCGCTCCCGCATGAGCCACTGACCCTGGCACATCACGTCTCTCACATCGCTCCCCTTGGCGGCATAGATCAGTTGAGCGTACAGGGCGTCGGAATCCCGTGCGAACTTGGGAGTATTGTGGACAGAGCGCAGGTCTACGACGGCGACGTCGGCCCGCTTGCCCGGCTCCAGCGATCCGACCGCATCAGCGATGTGCAGCGCCCGCGCCCCGCCGATGGTCGCCAGCGCCAACGACTGCCGCGCGGGAAGGGCCGTGGGGTCGGAGGCCACGCCCTTGGCCAATATGGCCGCCAGCCGCACCTCCTCCCACATATCGAGGTCGTTGTTGCTGGCCGGCCCATCGGTGCCGATGCCCACGTCGAGCCCGATTTCCAGCATGCGCGTCACCGGCGCGAACCCGCTGGCCAATTTGAGGTTGCTGGTGGGGTTGTGCGCCACGCCGACCCCGTGGTGCAGCAGTGTGTGCATCTCGCCCTCGTCCAGGTGGACGCAGTGAGCGGCCGTGACCCGGGCCTCAAAGACGTTGTGCTTCTTCACCCAGGGCACCATCGGCATCCCGTACATGGCCCGGTGTTCCTCCACCTCTTGCGCGGTCTCGGCAATGTGGATGTGCAGCGGTACGTCGAACTCTAGCGCCAATTGGGCGCAGGTTCGTAATAGTTCGGGCGTCGTCGTGTAGGGGGCGTGCGGGCCGACCGCCGGCGTGATCAGGGAGTGACCCTTCCAGCGTTGAATAAAGTCACGCGTGTGCTCCAGGCTCTCGTCGTAACTGAGCGCGTCGGGCGAGGGGAACTGGAGCACCGTCTCGGCGCACACGGCCCGCAGGCCGGCCCGGGCGGTGGCGTCGGCTACGGCCTCCTCGTAGTAGTACATGTCGGCAAAGCAGGTCGTGCCGGAGCGGATCATCTCGGCGCAGGCCAGTTGCGTCCCCAACCAACAGAAATCGGGTCGCACGAACTCGTGCTCCACCGGCATTATATAGCCCATCAGCCAGACGTCCAGGCGCAGGTCGTCGGCCAATCCGCGGAGCAGTGTCATCGGTGCGTGGGTGTGGGCGTTGATCAGGCCCGGAATGACGGCGCAGTCAGCGCAGTCCACCACCTCGTCTGCGCTGTACGCGGCCGCGATCCGATCCGCCGGGCCCACAGCCTGGATGTTCCCATCGCTGATGGCGACAGCGCCGGGGGCGAAGATGTCAAAATCGTCGTTCATCGTGGCGACGCTGCCGCCGGTCAGAATCACGTCAACTTGGGTCATGGTTATTCCTCCGTTTATTTGACCACATTATAGCCCCAATCAAACCACAGGGCAATTTTCGCGGCGCCGTAGCAGTTGAGGACAGATGGCTCGCCGCCACCGCGCGGAGCGTTGAAACTGACACTCAAAACCTGTTAGAAACAGGTTGCTCAAGTGCGTTTGTGGTATTGGCCGATGGTTTCCACCATTGGCTTTGTCCCAGACGTGTCACTTGCGAATCAGAGTTGTTAGTTCTAACGAGTAGTGGTATAATATGATAGATTGCTATAACAGAATATATATAATGGAACGTGATATGGCTAGAGTTGTAAGTATTCGTCATTTGATTTTAGGCTTGCTGATCCAACAATCCATGTCCGGCTATGACATCAAGCGTTCTCTAAAGAGCCTAAGTTGGCTGATTGACAGCCCAAGCTATGGCAGTATCTATTCTGCTCTGCGCGCTTTGCGAGAAGATGGACTGGTGACTATACAGGAGACGCCCTGCCAGGACAAATCGCCCCGCAAGGTCTACACCATCGAGGATGCTGGCAGACAAGCACTGCGAGAGTGGGTAGGTCAACCAGCCGCGCCAGATATCTCGCTGAAAACCTTTGTGATGCATTTGATTCTGGCTGGCAGCTTCTCACATACCGGGTTGATCGCCCACCTCCAGCAACGGCGCTCACAGGTGGCAGCCCATCATACCACTCTGAAGCAGATCGCCGAGACGGTGGATGGGACAACGGACTCTGGGCAGCGTCTTACGTTTGACTATGGGTTGACTCTAGCGACTGCCGAGTTAGCCTGGCTGGATAGGATGCTAGAGCAGTCATCTCAACAACCACTGCCTGTGGAGGTCGTGCAGGGCGATGGGGTCGCTTTGGCCGCCTAAGCCTATATTTCGCACTTTGAGATTTATCGTGTGGGCGGGGTTCGTAGTCAGCCACGGACGGATACCGTGTATCCGCGCGTAGCGGAGTGGCGTCCGACGGCACTCTACTTCGTTCCGGACGGATGTCTGCATCCGCGCTTACTACGAACACTTGCTATCATAAAGTGCGGAAAACAGGCCAAGTGCAGCGATGCATAAATTCGTTCCGCTTTGCGCCGGCCGCGCCGCGGGCTGATTCTCAGCCATAGAAGAGGCGGCGCTAGGCCCACAAATTGGCCGAAAAGTGCCCTAACACCGGCTCTTTAGGCCGGTGTGAGTGTGAAAAACTCGGCACGAATTAACGGAAACCTGTACTTGGGATCTCCACGAAGGAGACACTATGCGCAATATCGTCGCTTTTGACGTAGAGACCCAACACACCGCCGACGAGGTGGGCGGTTGGAGCCACATCCGCGACATGGGGCTGGCGGTCGCCGTGACTTATCACGCCGCCGAGGACGTCTACCGCGATTACACCGAGGAGCAAGTGGGCGACCTCATCGTCGCTCTGCGTGAGGCCGACTTGGTGGTCGGCTACAACCTGTTCCGCTTCGACTATGAGGTTCTGCGCCCCTACACCGCCGACCCCCTGACCAACCTGCCGACGGTGGACATGCTGCGCGATCTCCACCGGACGCTAGGCTGGCGGCCCAAGCTGGATGGTATAGCGGCCGCGACGTTGGGCGAGGGCAAGAGCGCCGACGGCTTGCAGGCCGTGCGCTGGTTCCGCGAGGGCAAACTGGATCAGGTCATCGCCTATTGCCGCAAGGACGTAGAGATCACCTGGAGGGTGTACGACTTTGGCCGCAAGAACGGCTACGTCCAGTATCACGACCGCCGCCGGCGCGCGCGCAAGGTGCCGGTGCGGTGGTAAGATTAGGTTATAATGAGCGATTTCGAACCCGCTTACCTGGCGTTGCTTCGTTCAGGCGAACTGGAGCGGCGCGTGGAGGCCGCTCACGAGCGCCTGCACGCCTGCGACTTTTGCGGCCGGGAGTGCCGCGTGGACCGTTACGAGCAAGTCGGCGCGTGCCAGACCGGCGCGCGGGCGGTGGTCTCCAGTTGCGGCCCGCACCACGGTGAGGAGGACCCGCTGCGGGGACAGCGGGGTTCCGGCACTATTTTCTTCGCCTGGTGCAACCTGAGCTGCCAGTTCTGCCAGAACTATGACATCAGCCAGTTGGGTCACGGGGAGGAAGCGTCGCCGCAGGAGTTGGCCTCGATGATGTTGGCCCTCCAGGCGCGGGGCTGTCACAACGTCAACCTGGTCTCTCCGACCCACGTGGTTGCTCCCATCCTGACCGCTCTCCTCATCGCCGCCGAGGCGGGACTGCGGCTGCCCCTGGTCTGGAACACCGGCGGTTACGACTCTCTCGCGGCGCTGGCGTTGCTGGATGGGGCGGTGGACATCTACATGCCGGATATAAAGTACGCAGACGAGGAGACGGCTCGCAGATACTCCAAGATCAAGCATTATCCGGCGGTCAACCAGGCGGCCGTCAGGGAGATGCACCGGCAGGTGGGCGATCTGACGCTGGACGAAAACGGTATCGCGTTGCGGGGACTGCTCGTGCGACACCTGGTGCTGCCCGAGGGGCTGGCCGGGACGGAGAAGGTGGCCCGCTTTCTGGCGGATGAGGTCTCGGGCGATACGTACATCAACGTGATGGATCAGTACCGGCCTTGCTACAAAGCCACCGGGCTGCCGCCGCTCGACCGGCGCATCACGCGCGCGGAACACGAGCGAGCCTTGCGCCAGGCGCGCCAGGCCGGCCTGCACCGCTTTGATGAGAGAGAGGCTCATCCCTTCCGTATCTTGTGAGGAGTTTGAGAAGTGGAGGAAAAGACGAAACCAGAGGCTCGCCTGCGCGCCGTCGTCCACGGGCGCGTGCAGGGGGTTAACTTTCGCTATTACACCACGCGCGCCGCGCAGCGTCTTGACCTGACCGGTTGGGTCGCCAATCGCTGGGACGGCACGGTGGAGGCTGTCGCCGAAGGCCCGCGCGAGGCACTGGACGAGTTTCGGGCCTTTTTGCGCCAGGGTTCTCCTTCTTCGTTCGTGCAACGAGTGGATGATCGCTGGGAAACGCCGACCGGTGAATTCAAACGTTTTGGGGTGCGGTATCTATGAAAAGTAACCCCGAACGGCTGGCCTGGGTCGTCTTGCTACTCTCGTTCTTTACCTGCGTCGTTCTGGCGGTATCTGGGCCGCTGAGCGTCCGTCACTATGTGCTCCACGCCCGTATGGAGCAAAGGGTGATCCTGGAAGTACAGCGCCCGCCGTTGAGCGTGACCCTGGCCGGTAGAGGGCTGCCGGTCTCGGTGGCCGAGCATCACGACGACATCCCCGAACGAACTACTGTCACCACGGCCGCGACCGCCGGCCGGCTCGCGATGTACGCGCCCCTGTCGAACAGTCCTCTGGTGGCTACGGTTCAACTTTACGAGCACACAGAAGTGACGCTTTCCTCGGCCCGTTCTCCCCGTTTTTCCACCAGCCGCCTGCCCCACCAAATCATCCTGGAGATGCAGACCGGGCGGGTACGGATCGGTGTATCCGGGGATAGCGGCCGGCCGGCGACCGTCGAGGTGCGCACGCCCCACGGGCTGGCATTGCTGAGAGAGGGGACCTATTGGATCAACGTCAGTGGGACGACGACCGAGATCACAGTACGCAACGGCTATGCCAGCGCGAGCAATAACGTGGAGCAGTCAATCGCGCTTGGCCCAGCGGAGCGCGCCATCATCAGGGATAACCGGGTCTCTGGGCCATTGTCGGCTGCCCGCGATATGGTCGTCAACGGCAACTTTGCCGCCCCGCTCAACGAGGGCTGGACAAGTTACAGCAAAGACATTCAAATTGCCGGCGAGACGGGGGGCGAGGTGCGGAGCGTAGAAATAGAGGGCCGCCCCGTCGTCGCCATTGAGCGTAGGGGCGAGGGGCACGCCGAAACTGGTATCACGCAGCAACTCGACGTGGATGTTCGCGATTTCAGCTTTTTGCAGCTACACCTCTTGCTATATATCGAGGAGCACAACGTGCCGGTGTGCGGTTCGCTGGGAAGCGAATGTCCGGTTATGGTGCGGATTGATTACAAGGACGCCGACGGCGCGGATCAGCAATGGTTGCAGGGTTTTTACTCGCTGCCGGATGCGAGCACGCCCGGCAACCCGCTCTTTTGCGTCACCTGCACCATACGCAACGACCACATCCAGGCGCCGGAGGATACCTGGTATTCCTACGATTCGGACAACTTGATCCCGCTGCTTTCCCAGGACGGCAAGACGCCCATTCTGATCGACTCTATCACCGTCAACTCTTCCGGTCACACGTACAAGACCTTTATCGCCGAGGTCGAGTTGATCGGGCAGGAGTAGGAGGCCGGCAGGCCCAGCCGTAGGCGGGGTTCTTACCCGCCGTCAAAACGGCGCGTATGGGAAACGCGCCCTACTGAGGGGGGCTCGGTCGGGAGACCTTCGCCCAACGGTAGTAGTCACCCCGCCACTTGGCAGCAATTCTCATTATGACGCCGTGGACAAGTGGATTGAAGGCTTAGTGCAGACT
>CAYMWP010000021.1:0-43750 GCA_964393895.1 uncultured Anaerolineales bacterium
TTCACTGAAGCTGATTAACGAAGCTAGGGTATGAGGACAGGTGTCCTAAACGAAAATAGCGTTGTTATGGGCATCCCCCACCTGTTGCTGGCATCCCAATCTCCCCGCCGCCGCGAGTTGCTGGCGCTGCTGGAACTGCCCTTCGAGGTGCAAGTGGCGCAGGTGGCCGAGATTCCCCAGGCGGGCGAGCCGCCGCATGGCCTGGTCGTCCGCTTGAGCCGGGACAAGGCCCGCGCCGTGGACGCACGGCCAAACACCATCGCCATCGCCTGTGACACCGTCGTTGCGCTGGATGGCGAACTGCTGGGCAAGCCTCGCGACGCGGCCGGGGCTACGACTATGCTGGCTCGCTTGCGCGGGCGCTCACACGCCGTCTACAGCGGGATCACTGTGCTGGAAACGGCTTCCGGGCGTGCTCTGACCGACGTGGTCGAGGCTCAGGTGCTGATGCGGGCCTACAGCGACGCCGAGATCACTGCTTACGTCGCCAGCGGCGACCCCCTGGACAAGGCCGGCGCCTATGCTATCCAGCACGCCGAGTTTCACCCCGTCGCCGAGTTGTTGGGCTGCTATGCTAACGTGATGGGACTGCCACTGTGTCACCTGACCCGTAGCCTGCGAGCCTGGGGAATCGAGCCGGTCGGCGACGTCCCGGCTGCCTGCCAGGCCCGCACCGGCTGCCAGTGCACGCTCTATGCAACTATTTTGGGTGGACAATGACAAATTCTAAATCCACTATTCGCCATTCGCTATTCGTCATTCTAGCTCTGCTCCTGCTGGCGAGTTGCAACAGCCTTCCGACCACCCAACCACCCGACTACCCGACCGCTCAACCCACCGCTCAGCCGACCACCGAGCCAACCGTTCAGCAATCCACTCCCGACGTGACCGCCGCTGCCTTTCTCGACGCCTGGCAGTCGGGTGACTATGGCACGATGTACGCTCGTCTTTCTCCCGGCATTCGGGCTACCATTGATGCCGATAGTTTCACCCGGCGTTACCAGAACGCGCTTGCCAACAGCGCCGTTCTCACCGTCACCACCCGGCTCCAGTCCGCGCTGTGGGAGGACGACCGCGCCTACGTCGCCTACGAACTGGCGCTAGATACGGCGCTGGTGGGCCCCCTGATCACCGACACGGTGATGTCGCTCAGCCTGCACGAGGGACAATGGTGGGTGGACTGGGACGCTGGACTGATCTGGCCTCAACTGGCAGGCGATCACTACTTTAGGATGGACTATACCACACCTGTTCGTGCCAACATCTACGACCGGGCCGGGTTAGGATTGGCGACCGAGGGCCAGATCGTCACCGTCGGCGTCATCCCTGGGCAGATCGAGGACGAGGTCACCCTCCTGGGGGCGCTGACCTTGGTCACTGGGCTTGCCCCGGACGAGATACGTGGGCAGTACATCGCTTCCCCTGCCGACTGGAAGGTGCCCATCGCCGATATCCCGGCCGAGGTGAGTGTGGATCATAACGATTTACTGTCCTCCATTCCCGGCATCTATCGGGACGAGAAGGCGGGGCGCACCTACCCCCACGAGGGGGTAGCCTCCCACGTTGTCGGGTGGGTGGCTCCTGTGCCGGCCGAGCAACTGGACGCTTACCGCGCCCGTGGATACCGGGGCGACGAGTGGGTGGGCGTTTCTGGGCTGGAGGCCTGGGGTGAAGAAATCCTGGCGGGCCTGCACGGCGGCGCGCTCAAAGTCGTCACCGCGGCGGGGGAGGTGGTGACCACGGTGGCCGAGCGGCCGGCCGTGCCCAGTCGTGCCATCTACACCACAATTGATCGTGACTTTCAGGAACAAGTTGAGCAAATCCTGGGCGGGCGCAGGGGAGCCATCGTCGTGCTGGATGTGCATACCGGCGCGGTGCTGGCGTTAGCCAGCGGGCCGGGTTTTGACTCTAACGCCTTTGTCGGGCCAGCCGGGGCGGTGGGTCGCTCCCAGATTCTGGCCGACCCCCGCAACCCGCTCTTTAACCGCGCCACCCAGGGCACCTACCCCTCCGCCTCCGTCTTCAAGATCGTCACCACGGCGGCGGCGCTGGAGGAGGCGGGGATGGATCCGGACCACACGATGTTCTATTGTCCCGGCTACTGGGAAGGGTTGGGCCCGGCCTCTCGCAAGGGGTGCTGGAAGGAGGAGGGGCACGGCGACATCAGCCTGAAAGACGGCCTGACCGCATCCTGCGACGTCACGTTCTATGCCGTGGGGCAGACGCTGGACGGTGTGGGGCAGGACGTGCTTCCCCGCTTTGGCCGGGGCTTTGGGTTCGGAGAAAAGACCGGGCTGGAGGGGGTGCTGGAGGAAGGGGGGCTGATGCCCGGCCCCGATTGGAAAGTCAACGCCATCGGCGAGCAGTGGTGGGTGGGCGACACGGTCAACATAGCCATTGGGCAGGGCTACCTGCTGGTGACGCCGTTGCAGGTGGCGCGCATGATCGCGGCGGTCGCCAACGGCGGCACGCTCTACCGCCCCTACATCGTCGAGCGCATCGGCCCGGCCGGAGATGCGATACCCGGGCAGGTGACCCAACCGGAGGTCGTCGGGCAGCTACCGATCAGTGCGGAGCATTTGGCGGTCATCCAGGAGGCGCTCCTGGGGGTGACGACCGAATCCATCGGCACCGCGCCGCATCGTTTCGAGGGTTTGAGCATTCCCGTTGCCGGCAAGACGGGCACGGCCGAAGTCGGCGGGCCAGATACCATACCTCATTCCTGGTTCGCCGCCTACGCCCCGGCCAATAACCCAGAGATCGCTATAGTAGTCCTGGCGGAGAACGCGGGCGAGGGAGCGAGCGTGGCCGCGCCCCTGACCCGCCAGGTGGTGGAGGCATACTATGGCCTGCCCCTTTCGCCGTTGCCACTCCTGGCGGAGGAGGATTACGCCCCGCCGACGCCCACTCCGCAGCCTTGAAAACCCCAAGGGTCTCTCAGACCCTTGGGGTTTCAGGTGAGCATACGCCGCATCTGGCCCATCCATACGCCCCCCGCCAGCAATGCCGTGCCGCCGACGAGCGCCAGGCAGATCAGAGTCGCTTCGTCCACTTGCTCAGTGTCGTCGGTGGCGGGACGGGACGCTTGGTTTGCTTCTCGTTCGGCGTCGTAACCCCAGGCTGCTCCCACAGCCACAGTCAGCAGTGCCACAAGTATCACGAGCATGCTCGCCGTGCGAACGAAACGATGCTGCATGTCCCCTCACCTCCCCTTCGCAAGGGCTTCCTCTCAAGGCCCGGACGGTGGTTTCAGGGCGGCGGCGCTACCGCTCCCCTTGACCTGATCCCCAGATCACTCACGTAGCTGCCCTGCGTCCGGGCCTGGCGCTGGAGCACACTGGGGGCCGATTCACACCGGCGCTCGTAGGATACCACAAACCCAGTTGTGTTGCTGGACGGGGACGCGCCGCTCGCACGACGCGCATAGAACGGAAGCACGTCGTTTTCCCAACGCTTACCTTACGCTCTCATAGGTCGGGTTGCCAATCCGACTCGCGGACGAGGAGTTGGAAGGCGCGACCGGTCAGCACAGGACGCAGGGTGGAGTGGGGCGGGAATTGGCCGTTGAGGGTGACGCTCAGGCCGGGGATGGCCTGGGCCTCGGCCAGAGGCCACTCGTCGCGGGCAAAGAACTCGCCCAGGGCGTGGCTTTCGACGCGCAACAGGCCAAAGAGATCGTGGGGGGCGGGCGCACCCTGGAGAAAGGTGCGAAAGGCAACGATGGACAGATGGTCGGGCATGCCGGGACCGCCCAGGCGCGGAGGGATCAGGATCGCCATCAGGGGCGGGAGTCGCTTTCTACTCGCCGGGAGGGTTAGCGTGCCGACTATTTGCCACTCGTGGATCAGGTAGGTCTGGCGGGGTAGTTCGAGCCGCACCCGCACTCCCAGTTCCTCCTCCACCTCGCGCCGCAGACAGGCCAGGAGGCTCTCGCCCCGCTCGATGGTTCCACCGATGCCGCCCACGCCGATGGTCGTGCCGCCGTCGGTGCGGAACTGCCAGTACTTTTCCTTGCCGATCTCAAAGTAGTAAGCCTCGTCGTCGTGGACTATGGTCGAGGCGCCGACGAGGGCGACTGCCTTGTCGCGCAGCAAGGGATGGCGGCGCAGGGCAGGCAGTGCCTGGAAGAGATTCATCTTACCTCTGGGTCATCCGGGAGGTAACGGACAGGGCCACCTGGGCCGACCTCGACATAGTACTCGATCAGGCGGCGGGTGGTGTGGGTCAGCGACAGGGATAGTGCCTCTCGGGGTAGTAGCCAGTGGCCCTCCGAAAGCTCGTCGCCATCCAATTGGAGCGTGCCTTCCCAGCCGCCCACCACAAAATCCAGGTAGACCAGGTGGCGAGACGGCCGTCCTTGTAGAGCGGTGGTCGGATGCGCTCGGTGACCTGGAGCAGGTGAAAGCTGGTCGGTGTCAGGCCGGTCTCTTCCTCCAACTCGCGCGCCAATGCCTGGGCTGCGGTCTCGCCGTACTCGACGTGGCCGCCGGGGATGGCATAGTGACCCGCGATCTTGCTAAAGCGGGCCACAAAGAGCTGTCCCTGTGGGTTGACCAGCAGCGCGCCGACGATGAGCTCCGGGTACCGGGAGGTCTCGCTCATTGATGCGCCTGGATGAACTCGCAAGTCTTGGCCGCCACCGCTTCCCACTCGCTGTCAACGGTGATGCAGTGGCCCGAATTGCGGAGCGTGACCAGTTCCTTGTCGCTGGAGCCGGCGCGGTCGTAGGTGAACTGGGCGCTGGTGGGATGGATGGCCGTGTCGAGCGTGCTGTGGATGATGAGCAGGGGGCAGGTCACCTGGGACAGAAGTCGCCGCACCCGCCAGATCAATTTGAGGAGCTCGTGGGCGGCAAAGACAGGATCCTCCTCATAGCTCCAGAGACGCAGGTCGGCCTCGGGATCGGTCAGGTCGCTCTCGTCGGACTGGGGCCTGGTAGGGGACAGATATTTCAGCACCGGGGTCAAGTAGATGAGCCGGTTGGCCACCACGACGGCGGGGGAGTAGGCGATGATGCCGGGTAGCTCGGGATGGTGGGCGGCCAGGTAGAGCGTGAGGAGGGAGCCCATTGAGAGGCCGCCGACAAACACCGTCTCGCAGCGGGCCTGGAGGTCTGTTAGTGCTTGCTCCACGTGACCGGTCCACTCGGTCCACTTGCGCCGGTTCATGTCCTCCACAGTGGTGCCGTGACCTGGCAGCAGCGGTCCGGAGACGGTGTAGCCGCGCTGGTGGAGATAGTCGCCCAGCAGCCGCATCTCTGGTGGGGAGCCGGTGAAGCCGTGGATGAGCAGCACGCCGACGGGGCCGCCCTCCAGGAAGAAAGAAGATGGATCCAGGTGTGGGTGTCTAGTCATATTTACTCCTCGATGCATTTGTCCCGTTGTAACTGTTCAAGGGAAAGCCTGTTTTACCACAAAGGACGCAAAGTACACAAAGGGAAAAACCAAAAACAGTCGCAGAACTTGTCACTTTCTTGGTGTCCTTCGTGCCCTTCGTGGTTCTCCAAAATAGGTATGCCTGAACGCTTACGTCCCGTCTGCAAAGGACAACAACCTCTTGAGCGGCGAGATCTCTGGATACTTGCCCACACATCAGCCAATGGTATAATACACCCCAAAAGATTCGAGATTTAGAGGTTGGGAATGTTGCACCGTGAACTAGATCGCCTAATCTTGCATCACCAAATCTGATCCCAAACCCAAGGAGCGACACCATCAATGGAGACCATTCTGGAAAAAGTCCCTTTTTACCTGACCATTCTGGCTACCGTATGTGGGGGAGTATTCATCGCGCTTTTTGGCGGGATGGCGATCTGGACTTTTCGCGATATTCACGCGCGCTCCCGGGACTTTTTGGCCCAGATATTGGCGACTTTGCTGGTAATCGTGCTGCCCATAGTCGGGCTGGTGGTATACCTGATGCTGCGTCCCCGGGAGACGCTGGCCGAGGCCTACGAGCGTTCTCTGGAACAAGAGGCCCTGTTGCAGGCCATCGAGGAGCCGGAGGCGTGCCCTGGGTGCGGGCAGCGGGTCAGGGGCGACTATTTGTATTGTCCGGCTTGCCACACCCGGCTCAAGCGGGCCTGCTCAACGTGCAGCCGTCCGATCAACCTTAACTGGTCCCTCTGTCCGTACTGTGGTTCAAGCGTGGCCCCGCAGGCGCTCGAGCCTGTGCCCGCTGCGCGGCAGGAGCCTTCTCCGCAAGAAGCGACTTCTGAAACGTAGCCGGGTTGCTTTTCACGCCTCTTCACTTTCGCCCACCACGTGGACCTTGAGCATGTTGGTCTTTCCCCCGCTGCCGAAAGGGATGCCGGCCGTCAGCACCACCGGGTCTCCCCAGGCCGCCAGCCCTCTCTGACGCACTGTGTGCATCATCATTGCCACCATGTCGTCGGTGGTTTCGAACGGCGCTACCTGCACGGGCATCACGCCCCACACGAGCGCCAGGCGGACCAATGTCGTCGGGTTGGGAGTCACCGCTACGATGGGAATGGATGGACGGTGACGCGCCACCATGCGCGCCGTCGTCCCCGACATGGTCGCGGTGACGATAGCCGTACCGTTCACCTCGTTGGCGATCTCGACCGCGGAGCAACTGATGGCCTCGGTGATCGTTTCGTGCCTGTGGGATTCGCTGTGCAACAGGCTGCCGTGGGGTAGATGAGCCTCCGCGTTGACGCAGATGGCTGCCATCGTCTCGACGGCCTCCACCGGATACTGCCCCACGGCCGTCTCCCCAGATAGCATCACCGCGTCGGTGCCGTCCAGGATGGCGTTGACGATGTCCGACGCTTCCGCCCGCGTCGGGCGGGGATTCTCGATCATCGTCTGGAGCATCTGCGTGGCGGTGATGACCGGCTTGCCGGCCCGGTTGCACGCGCTGATGATTCGTTTCTGGTGGAACGGCACTTCCTCGGCGGGGGTCTCCACCCCCAGGTCGCCCCGGGCTACCATAATGCCGTCGGCCTCGGCCAGAATGTCGTCGAAAACAGAGAGCGCCTCTGGCTTTTCAATCTTGGCGATGATGGGCACATCGCCCCCTTTGCTTTCCAGCAGTTGCCGCAGCTCGCGCACGTCGGCGGCGCGGCGGACGAAGGAGAGGGCTAAAAAGTCAACTCCCTGCTCCAACGCGAACGCGATATCCTCCCGGTCTTTGGCGGTCAGCGTGGACAGGTGGAGTGTTGCTCCCGGCACGTTGATACCCTTGTGAGAGGTCAATCGTCCGCCTGTGACCACGCGACACTTGAGGCAACATTCACCCGCCTGAGTGACGACCAGTTCCAGGTTCCCGTCGTCCAGCAGCACGGTCTGACCAGTCCGCAAGTCGCGCAGCAACTCTGGATGGGGCACGGGTATCTCGTTCTTCGCGCCCGGCTGGGGGCGTGAGGTGAGGGTTACGCTTGCCCCCTTGTGCAGTTCGATCTCACCCTCGATCTCTCCCACGCGCAATTTGGGGCCTTGCAGGTCGGCCATTATGGCGACGAGCTGCCTCTCCTGTTCCGCGATTTGGTGCAGCGAGGAGATGGACCGGGCGTGAGTGGCCCGGTCGCCGTGGGAAAAATTGATGCGGGCCACGTTCATCCCGGCCCGGACGATGGCGCGCATCAACTCTGGCGAGTTGGAGGCCGGGCCGATCGTGCAGACGATCTTGGTGCGGGGCATCTCACTCCTCAGCGAGTAGGGGCGCGGTTGCCATGGGGCGTATATAAAACGGGAAGGGTCATTTGGAGACCTCCGAGGTCTTGATTGGCGGCACTCCCCCAAGTTCTGTATGCGCCCGTTGCCATGCTCCTACGGGCGCCTCAAGTTGTTGAACGCTCCCATACCGGCGTACTCGGCTTCGTTGCCCAACTCTTCCTCAATGCGCAGCAACTGGTTGTACTTGGCGACCCGGTCGGAGCGGCAGGGCGCGCCGGTCTTGATCTGGCCGGTGTTCAGCGCCACCGCCAGGTCGGCGATGGTGGCGTCCTCCGTCTCGCCCGAACGGTGGGAGACGACGACCGTCCAGCCGGCCCGCTGCGCCAGTTGCACGGCGGCGATGGCCTCGGTGAGCGTCCCGATCTGGTTCACTTTGCACAGCAGCGAGTTGCAGGTCCGCAGGTCAATCCCTTTTTGCACCCGCTCGACGTTCGTCACCAGCAGATCGTCGCCCACGATCTGCACCCGGTCGCCCAGCCGCTTCATCATCAGCGTCCAACTGTCCCAGTCGTCCTCAGCCAGCCCGTCCTCGATGCTGATGATGGGGTATTTCTTCACCCAATCGGCGTAGAACTCGACCATCTCTGCGCCGCTGAGCGTGCGCCCCTCTTTCTTGAGGACGTACTTGCCGCCCTCAAAGAACTCGCTGGCGGCCGGGTCGAGCGCGATGTGGATCTGCTCGCCTGGCCTGTAGCCAGCCTTCTCGACCGCTTCCAGGATGAGTTCGATGGCTTCCTCGTTCGCCTTGAGACTGGGCGCAAAGCCCCCCTCGTCGCCGACGCCGGTGGAGTACCCCTTGGCCTTGAGCACCCCCTTGAGTGCGTGATAGACCTCGCTGCCCCAGCGCAGCGCCTCGGCAAAGGTCGGCGCGCCCACTGGCATGACCATAAATTCTTGCAGGTCGGGCCCGTCCAGCGCGTGCTTGCCGCCGTTGAGAATGTTCATCATTGGCACCGGCAGCACGTGGGCGTACACACCGCCGACGTGGTTGTACAGTGGGGTCTGGAGCGCGTTGGCCGCCGCGTGGGCCACGGCCAGTGAGACGCCCAGGATAGCGTTGGCCCCCAGCTTTCCCTTGTTGGGCGTGCCGTCCAGTTCCAGCAGACGGGCGTCAATGCCGGCCTGGTCGGTGGCGTCCCAGCCGAACAGTTCGTCGGCGATGATCTCGTTGACGTTGGCGACCGCCTGCAATACACCTTTGCCGCTGTAGCGACTCTCGTCGCCGTCACGCATCTCCAAAGCCTCGTGGAGGCCGGTGGAGGCCCCGGCTGGGACGGCCGCCCGTCCCCAGGCCCCGCCCATCAGTATGACCTCCACCTCGACGGTGGGGTTGCCGCGCGAATCCAGAATCTCGCGGGCGGTAATGAATTCAATATCGGTTTCGATCATTGTCTTTCCTCCGTTATTCTGTTTTACTATAGCCCCATTTCCTTATAGAGCCGCTCAAAGTCAAAGTGCTCGGCCAGCAGCGCCTCGAACTGCTCCAACTTGGCCGATTGGCCCAACCGCGTCTTGCCGAACACTCGTTCGATGGCTTCCACCGTTTCCATCGTGTTGCCGCGTACCAGCAGCACCGGAATACCGATCTCCTCGGCGCGGCGCAGCACCTCCGGCACGGGGCGCAGATGACCTGTCAAAACCATACACTTGGTCGCCGTCTCCAGCGCCACCAGTTGGATGTCGGCCCGGTCGCCGCCGGTGATGATCGCCTTGCTCCCCGATATGCGCCGGATGCGGGGCAGCGCCTGCTCTGCGCTCATAGCTCCGACCACCAGGTTCTCGATCAGCACGTCCCGTTTCTCCGGCAGGGCCAGGAACTCGCCCTTGAGCACGTTGGCCAGTTCTCCAACGCTGATGGCCCGCAGTTGCTCCCGCAGGGGTAGAGTGCCAAACACCCGGATCCCCTGCTTTTCCAGGCAAGGATTGCACACCTGCTCGGCTAGTTTATGTTCCTTTGTCGGTACGCTGTTGATGAGCGCGCCCAACATCCGATCCCCCAATTGAAGGTGTGCTGCCACACAATCGTCCCCCTGGCTCACCCGGTCGCGGTAGCGAACGATGACCAGGGCCGGCGTGTCCAGTGCATCCGTCACCATAGTAGGCCCCAGGCCGAGGCTGATCCCCTCCCGCAAGGAGGCCCCGCCCTCCAGCAGGATGACGTCCTTGCCCGGGACGATGCGCTCGTAAGCCGCTTTTACCTCCGCCATTAGGTCGCGCTCGGCACAGCCACAGCGCATTTCCTGGGCCAGCTTGGGAGTAAGGACGACACCCACCAGGTCTTGGGGGGATTCTTTCAGCTCCAGTTTGCGCCGCACAAAGTCGGCATCCTCGTCCAGCGCCCGACCGGGAGTCGGTTCCCACGGCTGGGTAGAGAGGGGTTTAAAGTAGCCGACGTTGTACCCTTTCCTCTTCAATCGTCGCCCCAACGCCAGGCAGACGGCGGTCTTGCCAGAAAATCTCTCGATAGAAGTGATGTACAAAGCCTTCACGCTGAACTCCTTTTTATGACTGTTTTCACAAACACTAGCCGAATTTGTAAAGCCCTGAAAGATTACCCGTCAACGCCTCCAGAAGAGTGTCATCCAGATTTTCTGCCAGCCAGTTGATGCGTTTAACAATGCGACGCCCTGTGGTGGATTGGTCGAGGTCGGCCAACTCACGGGCAGCCGAATCCAGAATGTGAACGCGGTACATTGTAATTATCCTAGTCCCAGTTGTTGCGCCACTTTTTCCAACGGTTGTCCCCGCTCGCCTGCTTCGACTATTTGTCTCTGGCGCAAGAGCCTGTCTATCACGCTTTTTCTGATTTTCGATGCCTCGTCAGGGTCGCCTAGTATTTCTAGCAGCTTTTGCTCAACAGAGGCTTCAATTAGGTGCGCGAATTCCTCTCTGGTCATTTGAGCAACTGTATCGTTCTCCTATGGAGCTAACACCAATCGCATATCAATCGCCATCGCCCCGCGCCCCTCTTCAAAGACCATCAGGGGGTTGATGTCCAATTCCACGATCTCGGGAAAGTCGGTCACCAACTGGCTGATGCGTAGCAACGCGTCCACCATGGCCTCGTGATCGGCCGGCGGCTCGCCCCGCACGCCCTCCAGCAGGGGGTAGGCCCGAATCTCGCGGATCATCTCGTCCGCTTCCTGGCGGCTGAAAGGGGCTACGCGGAAGGTGACGTCCTTCAGAGCCTCCACGTAGATGCCGCCCAGCCCAAAGGCAACCAGCGGCCCAAACTGCGGGTCGCGGCTCATGCCCAGCAACACCTCTCTGCCACCCGACACCATCTGCTGCACCTGGCAGCCCCAGATGTTCGCGTCCGGCACGTACCGCCCGGCCCGGTAGACCATCAGATCGAACGCATCCCGCACGTCGTCGGGCGAGCGCAGGTTCAGCTTGACGCCGCCCACGTCCGTCTTGTGCAGGATGTCGGGCGACGCTATCTTTATCACCACGGGATAGCCCATCTCGTCCGCGATCTTTATCGCATCCTCCGGCGTCTCTGCCAGGTGGGATTGAGGGACGGTGAATCCGTAGGCTTCCAGCACTGTCCACGCCTCGGCGTCGCCGATAGAGACGCGCCCTTCCGAGCGCACGCGGTCGAACAACTCGCGCACGAGCGGGATGCAGGTGGAGCACGACTCCGGCTCAAAGATAGGCCGCTCTCGCTCGCGCCGATAGTCGCGCATTGCCGCCAGCGCCCCAGCCGCCCGCTCGGGGAAGGGATAGTTGGGCACGCCGTGTTGCCACAACAGGTCAACCCCGGCCTCGATGCGCGCTTTCCCCATAAAGCAGCCCAGGACGGGTTTGTCCGATCCCTGCGCCATGCGGCCAACGGCGCGGGCGGTCTGCTCGATCTCGGTCATCGCCTGGGGCGTGACGATCACGATCAGCCCGTCTACTTTTGGGTCGTCCAGCACCAGGCGAATGGCGTGCTCGTACCGGTCGGCCAGTGCATCTCCCAGCACGTCCACCGGGTTGGCGGCGCTGGCTGCGCCCGGCAGATAGTCGGTCAGCGCCTTGACCGTCTCGTGGCTCAGGCGGGGGATCTCTAGCCCGGCGTGCTCCAGCGCGTCGGTAGCCAGGATGCCCGGCCCGCCGGCGTTGGTGACGATGCCGATGCGGTTTCCCTGCAATAGCGGCTGGTAGGCAAAGGCGCGGGCGCAATCGAAGAGCGCCTCCATCGAGGTGGCGCGGATGACGCCCGCCTGCCGGAAGGCCGCTTTGTAAGCCGCTTCGGAACCGGCCAGACTGCCCGTGTGCGACGACACCGCCCGCGAGCCTGACTTGGTCACGCCGGACTTGATCGCCACCACCGGCTTATCCCGCGTCACCTGGCGCGCCACCTGGATGAACTTTTGTCCGTCGGGGACCCCCTCGACGTAGATGAGGATCACCCGCGAGTCCGAGTCGCTGCCCCAGGCCTCCAGCAGGTCAATCTCGCTCACGTCCGCCTTGTTGCCCAGGCTGACGAACTTGGAAAAGCCGATGCGCCCGGCCATCGCTATATCCAGCACGGCCGTGCCCAGCGCCCCCGATTGGGACATAAAGGCGATTGGCCCGCCGGGCGGCATGCCGGCGGCAAAGGTTGCGTTGAGTGGGGTGGTGGTATCAATCACGCCCAGGCAATTGGGGCCGATGAGGCGCAGGTCGTACTGGCGGGCGATCTCGATCAGCTCCCGCTCCCGCTCCAGCCCCTCCCGCCCGGCCTCGCGGAAGCCAGCGCTGATGACGACGACGGCCGGGATGCCTTTCTGCCCGCACTCTTCCAGCACGGCCGGCACAAAGCGATAGGGGATGACGACCACCGCCAGGTCTACCGGACCGGGAATATCGAGCACCGAAGGGTAGGCTTTCAGGCCGAGAATCTCGTCGGCCTGGGGGTTGACCGGGTAGAGGCGGCCCTCGTAGCCCCCCTCTTGGAGATTCGCCAGGACGGAGTAGCCCAGCTTTTCTGGCTCGCGGGAAGCGCCGATGATGGCGACGGATTGGGGGCGGAAAAAGGTATCAAGCATAAAGGGCCTCGTGTGGAGAGGTATGTACGAGCAGTCTTCTGATCCCAATGGTACACGAAAAGGGAGGTTTTGACAAGCATCGGCAGTCAGCGACTATCGAGAATGGGAAATTTGTGGTAAGATAAACGCGGTCTGGTTCAGGGCTGGGGACGGTTGTTGGTGGCTCGCTTGCAGAACGCGGATCGGCAGGATGACGGATCACGATCACGATCACGTTTCACGCTTGACGTTTTACGCATTTTGTTTCAGGAGGTTACTATGACCACCAAAGTATACGATACCATCATCGTCGGCGCGGGGAGCACTGGATTGCCGGCCGCCTTCTACATGGCCCAGGCCGGGCTAAAACCGCTGGTGATTGACCAGTTCGCCAGCCCCGGCCAAGGCTCCAACAAGGCCGCCATCGGCGGCATCCGCGCCACCCACTCCGCCCCCTCCAAGATCAACCTCTGCCTCAAGTCGCTAGAGATATTCTCTACCTGGCAAGAGACCTACGGGGACGACATCGAGTGGTACCAGGGTGGCTACTCCTTCGTCGCCTATGGGGAGCGGGAGGAGCGTATTCTGAAAGAGTTGTTAAAGATTCAGCAGGGGTACGGGCTGGACATTCGCTGGCTGGAGCGGGACGACATTCTGGAGATGATCCCGGCCCTGAACAGCGATGGTATCATCGGCGGCACCTATTCGCCGGGAGATGGATCGGCCTCGCCGCTGTTGACCGCGCACGCCTTTTATACCCGGGCGAAGGAGCGCGGCGCCGAGTTTCGCTTCCGCGAGCGGGTCACCGGCATTATCCGCCGCCGGGGAAAGGTGGTGGGCGTGCGCACCGACCAGGGCGGCTATGCCACCGAGACGGTCATCAACGCGGCCGGTCCCTGGGCGCGAGCGTTGGCCCAGATGGCCGGGTTGGACGTGCCTGTGACGCCGGATAGCCACGAGGGTGGTATCACCGAGCCGGTGGCTCGCTTTGTGGAGCCGATGGTGGTGGACATCCGTCCCGCCGCAGGTTCCAAGAACTATTACTTTTACCAGCATGCGACCGGCGCTGTTGTCTTTTGCATCACGCCGGAGCCGCCCATCGTCGGCACCGACCGGCGCGAGACCTCGGTCTTTTTGCCGATGGTCGCCCGGCGCATGGTGGACCTGATGCCCAAGTTGGCAAACGTCAAGGTGCGCCGCACCTGGCGCGGTCTCTACCCCATGACGCCCGACGGCTTTCCCATCGTGGGGCGGGCGCGGGAGTTGGAGGGGTACGTCTACGCCGTCGGTATGTGCGGGCAGGGGTACATGCTGGGGCCGGGCCTGGGGGTTCTGCTGGCTTCACTGGTGCAGGATGATCTGACGCCAGAGGATGAGGCGATTCTTGAGGAACTGAGTCCGTACCGCGAGTTTGGCGGGGAAGAAAAGCTAAAGTAGCGTGGATCGTGGTACGCTGGATGGCGAGGGAACGGCATGCCGGAAGAGCACGTGATCTCTCAAGAGTTCGGTAAGAGGTCTGATAAGTACGAGAAAGCCGAGTGGGTCAAGGACGACACGTTCTTGGAGGCGCTGGTGGCCTTTGGCGAGTTGAGGGGCGACGAGTGTGCCCTGGAGATAGGTATAGGCACGGGAAAGGTTGCCGCCAAGATGCGCCAACATACAGGTGCCCTCATCGGCGTAGACGTCTCCAAGCTGATGCTGAGTAGAGCGGAGCGATATCTACCCCGTCACCACTTACTGTGCTGCGAGATAGAGCGCCTTACCTCGTTGTTCCTGGACGAGGCCTTTGACCTGATCTACAACCGGGCCGTGCTGCATCACGTGGATATCCCGCGCATTCTCTCCTCGATGCGTACGCTGCTCAAACCCGGCGGCAAGCTCCTCGTTGCCGAGACCGTAGCCGTTGCGGAGGGAGATGAACCATTCCAACTCGCATTCGTCGAGTCCTTGCATACAGGGCACACCGAGTTTCCCACCGCCGATCGGCTGTTGGCAATAGTTGTGCAGGCGGGCTTCGAGCTCTGTAAACACCGGATCTGGCTTGAGCGCGCGTCTCTGCGTAACATCCTGACCTCGACTGACAAGAGCGAGAGGGAAAAAGCAGAGATATTCACCATGTTCCACGAGGCACCTGAACAGACAAAGGACTGGTGGAACATGCAGTTTGAAGAGGACGACGTCCTTTTTGACAAAAACTGGGCTATGGTGCTGGCTGTGAAGGCTTGATTGTGCGTGAGGAGCGGAGCAATGGGCGAAACCGATCTACAACTAGGCGGTGGCTATCGCTACCAGTGGGAGTGCGCTATCCTGCTGGCTCTCAATTACTTTTTCGATCCCGTTCGTTACAACCCAACGCTCTTTGACATGATCAAGGACTTTCTGGGTGGAGTGACCGAGATTCATCTGGAAGGGGAGGATAGAGAGAATGGCGTCGAGTTGGAGGATGTCAATCTTATCAACGGTGACCGATGCATCCTCATCCAGGTCAAGACAAAGCAGGCTGAAGGGGAACGCTGGACGCTCACTGACCCATTGCTTCTCAAGGCGCTTTATAGGTTCTACGATAGCGATTTCCTCACCGAGCAGCCGGATACCACTCGCTTTGTGTTTTTCACCAATCGCCCTTTCAACCCTGACTTGGTAGAGTTGAACGCCGCGATTGCCAATGGTGAGCTTGACCAATGCTCCGAGGCGGACAAGCTCTACAAGCAGCTTGCTCGATACATTGACAAGAAGGACAAGAACAGGGAAGGCAAGAGAAAGGGCAAGATGCGGCCCATTGACGCTGGTCGCTTCCGCGAGATGCTAGTGCGGCTGGCGCTAGTTGATTACCTGCCGGTTGACGCGGTCAAGGCGAACGTGCAGGCCAAGCTGCAGGCTCATTGGCAAAAAGATCGGGACCAGGCGTTCGCTGTGTTGTATGAGCACTTTTCGCGCCAGTCTACCCTGATTGGCGGAGGGGTGGTTACTCGTGAATCAGTCGTTGATCTGTTGGGGGAGTTGCAGGTCAAGCCTGACGTCATTCCCCTGCGTCACAACTTGCCTCCTCGCCGCCTTTACGTGGAGGGAGACGGCTATATTGATCGGGTTATGGAAGAGTTGAGCGCTGCTCAAGAGACTGTTTGGATTGTTGGCTTGTGCGGTCCTGGGGGTGCGGGTAAGACGAGTTTGGCCCTGGAGGTCGCTCACCGCTGCCTGAAGCAACAGCGTTTTGAGGGTATCGTCTGGATGACGGCTGAACAGGAAGCACTGACTATCAATGGTGCCGTCAAAGGAAAATCTGTTCTTGCCTCGCTGTACGACGAGATCGCTGAGACCTTGGCTTGCGACAGCACTATAAAGTTGGAATCAACCGAAGATAAACGCAATGCCATTGGAAAAGTGCTGAAGGAGAGGCGTTGTCTATTGATCGTTGACAGTATAGCAAGCCTGGGTGGCGAGGAGATCGTTCGAGATCTCCGGGACTTGGTCCAACCTACCAAGATCATCGTCACGACCCGCTATCAGCTTAAGGCGCTGGATCGGGTGCACCGTCTGGGAAGCATGGATCGGGAAACGGCGCTGAAACTGATGCGCGCAGAGTGCGAGGCGAAGGGGGTGAAGGCAAGTGGTGAAGAACTGATGACCCTGTACAAGAGCACAGATGGGCTTCCTCTTGCTATGGTTTGGTGTATTGGTAGGATGAGCGAGTTGCCGGTCAGACGTGTGCTACGTCAGATGCGCAGAGTTGGGAGCAACTTGCTCCAGTACTGCTTCGCTAATTCTCTGGATGAGCTATCACCTGAAGCCAATCGCATCCTCTGCGCAGGATCACTTTTCGCCACTTCCGCCAGCTATGACGCGTTGTTCGCGACTAGCGGTATAGAAGCGCTTGGCGGTATCTACGAAGATGAGGATGTTTTTGATGATGGGCTTTGTCAGCTAATAAAGTTTTCTCTGGTGAACAAGGAAGGCGATCGCTATAGTTTATTGTCTCTGACACGTGAGTTTGTTCTTGGTGAAATGGAACGCTGGGGGCTTGATGAAATTGTTGACCTGAGGTATGCTTATGCGAACTATTTTCTCCATTATGCTGAGGAACATAACTCCCGATCAGGAGATGACTTGAAGGCCATCGGTGTTGAACGCAAGAACATCAGGAAGGTTGTCAACTGGGGTACCAGTCGGGAGAATGAAGATCTCCAAGATATGTTGCCCAGACTTGCTGATGCCTTGTACGAGTTCCAGTGGTTGCGTGGCTACTGGAATGAGCTTGTGGAGTACAATAGGTTGGCTATTGAAGTGAGCAAGAAGCGCGGGGACTGGCAACAGGTGGGTGATCATGCTTACGCCATCGGGTTCATTCGTTTTCAGCAGGGCAAGTATGACGAGGCGGGCAAATGGGGTCAAGAGGCTGTGAGTGCCATGGCTCGGTCAGCCGACGAGTTTCGCCAGGCCTGCGCCAAGCGATTGCTGGCGATGGTTTCTCGTGAGAACGATGACTATGCAACCTCCAAGCATCTGTTGGAGGAGATGTTGGCGAGAGGGGAGGAACTGTTAAAGGCTGCCCGGAGTGACGAGGAGATTAGGAGAATCAGGGATGACATATTGGCCGACACCTTGACTTCCCTGGCTAATTTGGAGCGCGATTTACCGAAGAACTACTTGGAGGCGCGGCGGTTGTACGAAGAATCACTGACAACTAACAGAGATCTGGGTAACAGGGAGAAGATAGGGCTTAACCTCAATCATTTGGGCAGGGTGGATCTGGCGGAATACGAGCAGGCCAGATGTGCAGGCTGTGAGGATGAAGCCGCGTGCCACCTCGCATTGGCGGAGGAGCATTTCACGGGAGGACGCAATGCCTCTGAGGATGCCTCAAGAGAGGATCAGATCTTGATCGGGATGTGGGGGCAGGCGCGAGTGGCTGAGGAGAAAGGCGAATACGTACAGGCCCGGGAATTGGCCCAGGAAGCGATAGCGCGTTATGGTTTCTGTGGGGCGGCCGAGGTGGCCAAAGTCCAGGAGTTGCTGGACAGGGTGGAATGCGCGTTACAGGACTAGACCCTGCAAAGGACGAACTGCTATGATACTTGTGCTTTCCCAAGAGGATGTGCACCGCGCGTTGCCGATGCGCCAGGCGATCGAGGCGATGAAATCGGCCTTTGCCCAGCTTTCCTCTGGGCAGGCCGACGCGCCACTGCGGACGGCGCTCGACGTGGCCCGTCACGATGGGGTCACGCTATTTATGCCGGGCTATTTAGCAGATGATGACCAGATGGCGCTCAAGATCGTCTCCGTCTTTACCGATAACCCCGCCAAAGGACTGCCGCTCATCCACGCGCTGGTAGTGGTGGTGGACGCGACGACCGGAGCGCCGGCAGCCGTAATGGACGGGACGTACCTGACCGCGTTGCGCACGGGCGCGGCCTCTGGCGCCGCCACCGACCTGTTGGCCCGTCAAGACTCGCGTACCGCCGCCATCTTTGGCGCGGGCGCCCAGGGACGCACCCAGTTGGAGGCGATCTGCGCCGTGCGGCCTATTGAGAAAGCCTGGGTGTATGACCTGGCGACGGTGCAGGCCGAGGCCTACGCCGCCGAGATGAGCGAGCGACTGTCGTTGCCGGTGCACGTGGCCGAAACCCCGGCCGAAGCGGTGCGCCGGGCCGATGTCATCTGCACCGCTACCACCTCCTGCGAGCCTGTCTTTGACGATGGCGATGTGCGCCCTGGCGCGCACATCAACGCGGTCGGCGCATACACGCCCCAGATGCAAGAGATCCCGGCCGAGACGGTACTGCGGGCCAAAGTGGTGATTGACCATCACGAGGCCAGCCTGGCCGAGGCGGGCGATCTCTTGATCCCGCTGCAGCAGGGGCTGATGACCGAGGAGCATATCTATGCGGAACTGGGCGAGATCGCCGCCGGGCGCAAGCCGGGGCGGGAGACGGAGGAGGAGATCACGCTCTTCAAGTCGGTGGGCGTGGCCGTGCAGGACGTGGCGGCCGCCAGCGCCGTACTTTCGGCGGCCCGCCGGCTGAATCTGGGGGTTGAAGTGTTGCTCTAGTCAGTAAGCAGTAGTCAGTAGTCAGTAAAGGAGTGCATGTCCAATGTCACCTGTAACATCCGATCCGCGATCCGATTTTCTCCTGCGCGCCGATCTGGAGGAAGTCGCACCGTTTGTGGCTGATCTGATTCACTGGGAAGAGGAGCGGCAGGCCCGCAAGCTCATCCTCATTCCCTCCGAATCGTCCGCTCCCCGCGCCGTCAGGCAGGCGCTAGGCTCGGTCTTTCAGAATATCTACGCCGAGGGGTATCCGCCGCTGCGTATGACGCGTGACCCGGAGGAGCGGCTGCGCGACGTGGGCTGGCAGTTGGCCTTTTACCGCCGTTACGCCGACCGGCGCTTTTACAAGGGAGTGGATTACGTTCACTTTGTCGAGTGTTTGGCGCAGCGGCGCTGTGCGGAGGCCTTTGCCCACGGCTCGATTCGGCCCGAGCACATCTATGTCAACGTCCAAGCGCTCTCCGGTGCGGCCGCCAATCTGGCCGTCTATTGGGCGCTGATGGAACCGGGCGACACGCTGATGGGGCTCGACCTCTTCCAGGGCGGCCACCTGACCCACGGTTCCGAGTTCAACATCTCCGGCCAGCGCTACCGGGTGGTCTCTTACGGCGTGGAGCCCAAGACGGAGCGGCTGGACTATGACCGTATTCGGGATATGGCGCTCGAACACCGGCCCAAGGTGATCGTCGCCGGGTACACGTCCTATCCCTGGGCGCCGGACTGGGCCAAGTTCCGCGCCATCGCCGACGAGGTGGGCGCCTACCTGATGGCCGATATTGCTCACGCTGCCGGAATGGCGGCCGCCGGAGTCTATCCCAACCCGCTGGGCCTGGCCCACGTCACGACCTTTACTACCCACAAGACGATCTGCGGGCCGCGTGGCGCCGTGATCCTGACCACCGACGAGGAGCTGGCCCAGGAGATTGATATGGCGATCTTTCCCGGCGAGCAGGGCGGCCCCCACGTCAACAAATTTGCGGCGCTGGCGGTGGCTTTCCAGATCGCCCAGACCGGCGAGTTCCACCAATTGCAGCGCCAGATCGTTGCCAATGCCCACGCCCTGGCCGAGGGGCTGCAAAAGCGCGGCCTGCGGCTGGCTTATGGTGGGACGGACACCCATCTCTTGTTGATTGATCTGAAATCTGTGGGCGACCACCGGGGCAGTCCCTACCCGGTGTGGGGGGAGCCGGCCGTCCGTATCCTCGATCTGGCCGGCATCGTGGCTAACAAGAACACCATTCCCGGCGATACCGAGACCTCGCTGGCGACGGGCGTCCGCTTGGGTACGCCCTGGATCACCCAGCGCGGGCTGGACGAGGCGGACGTGGACACGCTGGCCGGATTGATTCACCGCGTCGTCTCCGACATCCGCCCCTTTGCCTACGAGGGCCTCGTCGGCACGCTGCCGCGTGGCAAGATTGAGCTAGACGTGCTGGAAGAGGTGCGGCGCGGCGTGGCGCAACTGGCCGACAAGGCAGGGATTGATTTCGAGTACGAGCCCAGCGGCTATCCACACTACCCTGGGGCCCCGGGGGTTTCTGAAACTCTTGGGGTCTCGCTGCGCATTACCGGATGGCGGGCGCGGCAGTTCGTGCAACAGGTCGTCACCGCTAACGTTGCCGAACTTGCTCCCGGCGATTCACTCGTCGCCTTTATGCTCGACCGGCGCGGTGATCTGATGGACGAGGTCGTCGTGGCGCGGGAGGAGTCTGACCAGTGGGGGCGGGACGTGTACACGATCACGCCGATGCCCGAGAACGCGGCCCAGGTCACTCGCTGGCTGCGAGGACTGGCGGATGGGTACGTTCTGTTCGATGACGAGGACGTGTTCCGCAAAGTGGAGGGCCCCGTCATAGTTGAGGAGGTGGAGAGCGGAGAGGAGGTACGAGCCGACGCCAGGAGCGGCGTGCCTGCCGCCGAGTTGTTCGAGGAGCAACCGGAGCGGTTCGACCTGACGAAGGCGTATTTCGTGGGGCAGTCTCGTCTGAGCGAGCTCGTGCCGCAGGTCGAAAAGGAGGAGTGGCATTGGGAGGAGCCGGAAGCGGCCCTCAAGCACACGCCGCTTCACGAGACCCACAAGAAGATGGGTGCCAAGCTGGTGCCCTTCGCCGGATGGGAGATGCCGGTCTGGTATACCTCGGTGAGCGAGGAGCACCAGGCGGTGCGGGAGACGGCCGGCCTCTTCGACGTGGCCCACATGGGAGTCTTTGAGGTCGCAGGCCCGCATGCTACCGCTTTCCTGGACACGGTCTTTTCCAACTATGTCGCCTGGCTCGATGACGGCCAATCCGCCTACGGCTACCTGCTCGATCCAGACGGGAACGTCATTGATGATTTCATCGTCTACCGCCGCCGGGCTGACCTGTACCTGCTGGTGGTCAATGCCTCCAACGAGGACAAGGATTGGGCCTGGCTCAACGCGGTGAACGAGGGGCGGGTCGTGATTGACCGGGAGCGCCCGTGGGTGGAGGTGGAGGCCCAGGCGGCGTTGCGCAATCTGAAAGACCCGGCCGCGGGCGAGCGGCAGAAGCGCGACATCGCTCTACAAGGCCCGGCCTCTCTGCCGACGCTGCAAGCGCTGACCGACGACCCCGAACTGAAAGCCGCGCTGACCCGCGTCCGCCGCACCGATCTGATCGAGTGCGAGTTGGTGGGTATTCCCCTGATCATCGCCCGCACCGGTTACTGTGGCGAGGAATGGGGGTACGAGATTATGGTTCACCCCGACGACGCCGTCCGACTGTGGGAGGCGATCCTGGAGGCGGGGGAGCCGTTCGGCGTGAAACCGGCGGGGCTGGCCTGCCGCGATTCGACGCGCACCGAGGCCGGGCTGCCGCTCTACGGCCACGAGTTGGCCGGCCCGTTCGAGATCTCCCCCATCGAGGCCGGCTTCCCCGGCTACGTCAAGTATCACAAACCCTTTTTCGTCGGGCGGGATGCACTGCTGGCCCGCGAGGAGGGCAGGAGACGAGAGGTGATCCGCTTCGGCGTCAACCAGAAGGGGGAGCGCATGCCGCACACGGGCGACCCGGTGGTCAACAAGAAAGGGAAGCAGATCGGCCAGGTCACCAGTTGTTCCATTGATAGCGAGGGGTATTTGCTGGGGCTGGCCATCGTCGAAAGGAGGTACAATGAACCGGAGACTCCCATTGCCATCTTTACGCTGCGTGGCAAGTCGCTCGAGGAGGCAGTGCTGCGCGGTAACAAGGTCGCGCTGCCGGTGGAGGCGACGGTGCTGACCCGTTTCCCGGAGCGGGAGGGGGCACGGATGCAAATGGGTGGGCAGGATTAGTGGGTTGCGCGGTGCGTGGAGTGATCCAGCGCCGTCTCTTTGTCCGAGAAGTGTGTTCGTAGAGTAAAAAGAGTGATCACAATAAGGAGGCGTTATGAGTACTACAGACATTCAGGTTATGAAGCAGGCGCACAAGGTGCTGGCCGAGTTTACCTACGAGCCGGGCGCCGTAGAGCGAGGGTACGCCGGACGGACTTTGTACGTCAATCTATCCGACAATACCATCGCCAGCAAGCCGGTGACCCAGCAGATGAAGGACGTCTTTGTTGGCGGGCGCGGGTTCGGGCTGCGACTCCTCTGGGACGGTATATCGGCGGATACCAAATGGGACGATCCCGAGAACGAGATCGTCATCTCCTCTGGGCCATTGGGTGGCACCATCGGCTATCCTGGAGCGGGCAAATCGTTGGTCGTCAGCCTCTCGCCCCTCACCGGCTGCGTCATGGATAGTAACGTGGGCGGCTACTATGGCCCCCTGCTAAAGTTCGCTGGCTGGGACGCTATCGAGGTGCAGGGCAAGGCGGAGCGGGACGTCGTCGTCTTTGTGGATGGCGATAACGGCCGGGTGACCATCGAGGAAGCGCCCGAGGAGGCCGTGGACAGCCACGTGTTGGGCGAGCAGATGGCCGAGATGTTCGCCGATGACGAAAAGGGCAAGCGAGCTGTCTCTTCCGTGTCGGCCGGCGCGGGGGCGGATCATGCACTGTTCGGCTGCCTCAACTTTAGCTGGTACGACGCGCGGCGCGGGCGGATGCGCTACAAACAGGCGGGTCGAGGCGGCATCGGTACCGTCTTTCGTGATAAGCGGATCAAGGCGCTGGTGGTCAAGTTCAGCGGAGTAAAGAGCGGGTTGAACAACCCGGCTGACCCGGAGCGCCTGCGTGAGGTCGGACGTAGGGTCAACGAGGAGATGCGCCGCCTGGATCCGATCCAGAACGACATGGCCAGCGTGGGCACCGCGCATCTGGTCTCTATCATGAATGACTATGATCTGCTACCGACGCACAATTTCAAGTACGGAGCGCACCCGGAGGCGCACAAGATCTCGGCCGGCGTGTACCGCGAGTTGTACAAGCCAGCCGGCATCCCTGATGGCTGCTGGTACGGCTGCACCATGGCCTGCGCCAAGGCCATCGAAGGTGTCACGCTGCGCACCGGCCCGTACAAGGGGCAGGTGGTGGGCGTGGATGGCCCCGAGTATGAGACTATCGCCGGCTGTGGCTCCAATCTGGGGGTGTTCGACGCCCGCTGGGTGGCCGAGTTAAACTTTTACTGCGATACCTATGGCCTGGACACCATCTCCTTTGGCACGGCGATGGCCTTTGTGATGGAATGTTACGAGGCGGGGATTCTCGATAAAGAGATAACCGGCGGCCTGGAACTGAATTTCCGCAACGTCGAAGCGGCCGCGGAGCTGCTCCACCAGACGGCCCGGGGCGAGGGCTTTGGTCTGATCTTTGGGCAGGGCATCCGCCGTATGAAAAAGATATTTGCCGAGGAATACGGAGGCGATCCCCAATTCCTGCAAGACATCGGTATGGAGAGCAAGGGGTTGGAGTACTCGGAGTACGTGACCAAAGAGTCGCTCGCCATGCAGGGCGGCTATGGCCTGACGCTGAAGGGGCCCCAACACGACGAGGCCTGGCTCATCTTTATGGATCAGGTCAACAACCAAATCCCCACCTTCGAGGACAAGGCCGAGGCGTTGCACTACTACCCGATGTGGCGCACCTGGTTTGGGCTCAATGGCTTGTGCAAGATTATCTGGAATGACGTGACGCCGGAGGACAATGCGCTGACCGATGAACCGGCCAAAATTCCGCAGCACGTGGAGAACTTTCGCCAGTTCTACAACGCCGTCACTGGCCAGGAATTGACCAAGGAGGAGATCATCGTTCAATCGGAGCGCATGTACAACTTTCAGCGGGTGTTCAACATCCGCATGGGTCATGGCCTGCGCTCCAACGACGCCATTCCCTACCGCAGCGCCGGGCCGGTGACTGTGGAAGAGTACGAATCCCGCGCCGAGCGGTACGACAAGCAGCTCCGTGACGTCGTTGGCTTTGACCCCAAGGGCAAAAGTACCGAGGAAAAGATGGCGGCTCTGCGCGCCTACCGCGAGGATCAATACGAGCAACTTGCCGACACGGTGTACAAACGGCGCGGCTGGACGCCCGAAGGCGTGCCGACGCTGGAAAAGCTGCGCGAACTGGGCATTGATTTTCCAGAGGTGGTCGAGGTCGTCGAGCCGTATCTTTAGTGACGGGAGAAACCAGGTTTTGTCGCCTTGCACCATCCGCTAGTCCTACCAATTCGTGTTCTTGGGAGGCGCTATGTTTGTACGAGATTGTATGACCCACAAACCCGTCACGCTCCGGCCGGATAGCGACCCGCTGGCGGGCGTGGCCATCTGCAAGGGTGGGGGGGTCCGCCATTTGCCGGTCGTGGACGCGAAAGGTTGCGTGCTCGGCGTCGTCTCGCGCGCCGACCTGGAGCTATTCCTTTCTAAATCCGAATCACCGGGCGTGATGAAGCGGCAACACCGCGTGGACCAGGTCGAGATCCGCGAGACGCCGCTATTGCGCCCCGATTATCCGCTGGAAGTGGCGGCCAGCTTGATGGTGGAGTACAAGACCAGTTGTCTGCCCGTGATGGAGGATGAGCAACTCGTCGGCGTCGTCACTGAGACTGATCTGTTCAAGGCTCTGCTCCAAGTCTTTAGTGGGCAGCGAAAGGGGATCCGCTTGACCGCCTTGACTCCCAATCTCAAGGGGACGTTGGGCGTCATCAGCACCGCGGTCGCGGAAGTGAGAGGCGACATCCTGTCAATCAACGTCTTTGAGGGGACGGCCCCCGATAACCGGGGCCTCACGCTCAAAGTGGCCGACGCCTCTAAGGAGGAGTTGATAGAGGCGGTCGAGCCGATGGTTCTAGAGATACTTGACGTGCGGGAGATTTAGGCCCGCCAGTCTCGTTTTGCCTGTGGCGCAGCAATTCCCGTTTTGGCAATTCCAGCTTGGGTGCATCGGCCTAAAAGAGCCGATGCTAGGAAAAAAACTAGCCAGCACCGTCTGTTTTACGGCGGTGCGGCTTCAAAACGGGAATTACTGCCTGTGACGCTCGTCTGGGAGTTGCAGGTCTGCAAACAGCAGATCATCATCGTCGTGAACAATCAGGATTTCATAAGGGGTGACAGAATGAATTTGCAAAAGACGGCCGACGTCATCGTCATCGGTGGTGGCGTGATGGGAACCAGCACCGCCTACCACCTAGCGCTCAAGGGCTGCCAGAACGTGTTGCTGTTGGAACGAGAGTCTTTTTTGGGAATGGAGGCCACGGGCAAATGTGCTGGTGGCATCCGCTACCAATTCGGCACAGAGATCAACGTTCGTCTCTCCCAGCTTAGCCTGCCGATGCTGGATCGCTTCGAGGAAGAGCTGGAGCAGCCGATTGATCTGCGTTACTGCGGTTATCTTTTCTTGCTGACCGACGAGCGGGACGCGGCGGTCTTTTGCCAGAACGTGGAGATGCAACACCGGCTGGGGGTGGAGACGCAATGGTTGGAGCCGGACGAGATTGGCGAGTTAGCGCCGTTGCTCAATCTGGATGGCGTATTGGCCGGGACTTTTCACCCCGGCGACGGCTTGGCTGACCCCAACGGGGTGGTGCAGGGGTACGCTTCCGGGGCGCGGCGGTTGGGAGCCAGGCTCAAGACCGACGTGGCGGTGACAGACATTCTCGTCGAAGGCGGGCGGGTGCGGGGCGTCGTCACTGATCAGGGGGAGGTCGCGGCGCCGGTCGTCGTCAACGCGGCCGGGCCGTGGACCGGAGAGGTCGGCAGAATGGCCGGTGTGGACATCCCCATCGTGCCCGTGCGTCGCCAGATCGTCGTCACCAGTCCCATACCGGAGATACCACCCGACTTTCCTTTCATCATTGACTTTGCCCAATCGTTGTACTTTCACCGCGAGGGGCCGGGTATCCTGACCGGCATGTCGAACCCCGACGAGATCGTGAGCTTTGACCAATCGTTGGACGACGAGTGGGAGCTGGTCCATATGGAAGCGGCGATCGAACGGCTGCCCATCCTGGAGAAAGCGGGGCTGGCAAGTCATTGGGCCGGGCTGTACGAGAACTCGCCGGACGCACACCCTATACTGGGTCGCATCCCAGAGGTGGAGGGGTTCTACTGCATCGGTGGTTTCAGCGGGCACGGCTTCCAGCACGGCCCCGCCTGCGGCCTGCTGCTGGCGGAAGAGATACTGGACGGCAAGGCCCACACGCTGGATGTCTCGCAACTGGACCTGGCCCGTTTCCGGGAGGGACGGGAGATCGTGGAGTATAACGTGGTGTAGGGTGGGTGGCGAGTCTCATAACGCTCACCTCTAGGCCAAAGCTTCGCGGATCGTCTCCGCCATACGCCGCGCACGCTCCGCCGCGTCACCGACGTGAGCGGTGGCGTCGAGCAGCTCGCGCACGCGATTTGCGTCCACGTATCGCAGCACCTCCGGGTCGGCGGCCAGCCGGTCGGCCAGCGGATTCGGCGTTCCTGCCCACACCGCCTGCCAGGCGGCCATCGCGTGAGCGCGGATCAGCTCGTGCATCGTCTGGCGGTCGGCGCCATTGCGCACCAGCTCCATCAACAGTCGCTCGGTGGCGGCAAAGGTGCCATAGGCCGCCACGTTGCGGGCGATACCCTCATCGTGGATATTCAACCCGCGCAAAATGCGATGGGCGCGGCGCAGAATCTCGTCGCTCGCCAGGAACGCGTTCGGCAGAATGATGCGCCGGTTGGCCGAATCGTCCAGCGTGCGCTCCAGCAGGGAGTGGGCGGCGTTATCCCAGGCCACGCGCCCCAGCGCGGCGACGTAGCGGGCCAGACTGTCCATGTTCTCCGCATTGACCGGGTTGCGCTTGAAGGGCATCGCCGAGGAACCGACCTGCCTGGCGCCGAAAGGCTCGCTCCACTCGCCGATGGGCGGAGATTGCAGCAGCCGCAGGTCGAACGCAAAGCGGTGGAGCGACGCCGCCAGCCCTGCCAGCGCCGTCAGTACGCGATAGTCCTGCTGGCGCGGGTAGACCTGGGTGGCGACTGGGAAGGGGGCCAGCCCCAGCTCCGCCATTACGAGCGCTTCCAGTTCGGCGACCGTCATCCCCGTGCCTTCCAACACCCAGGCGTAGGAGGCCGCGCTGCCCACTGCTCCCTTGATCCCTTTGCCCCGTAGGCAGGTCCGCAGGCGGCGCAGTTCGTGGTAGTCTTCCAGCAAATCCTGTCCATAGGTCGCCAGCCGGTAGCCGACGGTGGTGGGTTCGGCGGGCTGGATGTGGGTGTAGCCCATACAGACCTGGTCGGCGCGGGTCTCGATACGGTCGGCCAGGTCGCTCAGGAGCGCGCGCAGCCGTTCCAGCAACAGGTCGAGCGCGTCGCGAATGCGCAGCGCGTCGGCGTTGTCCTCGATATCGGTGCTGGTGGCTCCCAGGTGGATGATGGGGCCGCCGACCGGGCACTGCTCGGCGAAGGCGCGAATCTCGGCCATCAGGTCGTGGTGGATCTCGGCCTCGATCTCGGCGGCGCGCTCAATGTCCACGTCGTCCTGGTGCGCCCGCAGGTCGGCCAACTGCTCGGCCGTGATCAGCCCGGCCTGATGTTGTGCCCTGGCCAGCGCGACCCATACCTGGCGGAAGAGCCGCCGCTTGTGCGCCTCGCTCCACAAGGCGCGCATCTCGGCAGAGCCGTAGCGCCAGGTGAAGGGGGAGAGATACGTTTCGTGAGTGAACTGGGTTTTTGGTTTCATCGGCTGAACCTATTTGAGAAACTGGATCGGGTGTTCCCATTATCTTGACCTATTGTACTTCAGTTTGAGGTGAAGGGGAAGCGGTTTGGGTGCGAAAAACAGGCCAAGGTTGCAGAGTTCGATCCGTTCGAGGATACGGCCCGCACGGGCATAAAGCGCCCGTGCTACAGAGCAGGGCCCGATAAAATCGGGGCCCGATAAAGTCGGGCTTACCATATGAGCAATAGGGACTTTTGAATAATCGGCTGGTAAGAAATCTGCTGCTGAAATCGTCTGGTAGTAGAGAGGGGAATGGTGAGCCTGCAACACTGGTATTATGCTGATTATCTCGGTTATCATCAGCACTGGTGCACCCTTCGCCGGGGCGGCTGACCTGGATGGTGGATCGAGATGCAGCGGGCGAGACGTAAAGAAGAGAGGAGATGTCTCTATGATACGCAGATCGTTTGGCATTGTCGTGGTAGGATTGTTGGTTTTCATCTTTATCATCTGTATATTGGCCTGGATTGGCAAACCCTCACCGAGGAGTGATAATATAATGGACCCAGAATATGAAATGACAGACCGTGATGACCCCACTCCCCACCCTGAAGGGGAGGAGCACGAGCCGTGGATGGACTTTCAAAAGCCATCCCAGAGCGAATTGAGGGCTATGCTCACGCCCTTGCAGTACAGCGTCACCCAGGAAAATGGGACAGAGCGCGCCTTCCAGAACGAATACTGGGATAATCACCGAGAGGGGATCTATGTGGACGTGGTCTCCGGCGAGCCGCTCTTCAGCTCCCTGGACAAGTTTGACTCCGGCACCGGCTGGCCCAGCTTCACCAGGCCGCTAGAGCCGGGTAACATCGCGGAGCGAGAGGACAACTCTCTGTGGACGAGCAGGATCGAGGTGCGCAGCAAACACGCCGATTCCCACCTGGGGCACGTCTTCGACGATGGCCCGCCGCCCACCGGCCTGCGCTACTGCATTAACTCTGCCGCCCTGCGTTTTGTCTCCAGAGAGGAGATGGCAGAAGGGGGGTACGGTGAGTACCTGGAGCTTTTCGAGGAGGATTGACCAATGGCAAACTTGACCAAATGGTCGGTTGTGGTGATAATCACCGCCAGCCTGGTGGGGCTGACAGTGATTTTGCTTGGCTCGACTTGGAAACAAAAGGAGATACTGGATATGACGGAAAGCAACACGGTTTCCCCGTCCGCAATACCGGCGCTAGACAGCGCCGCACCTGCCGACACGGAGACGGCGACGTTCGCTCTGGGCTGATTCTGGGGACCAGACTCCCGGTTTGGGAGTATCCCCGGCGTGGTTCGGACTCGCGTCGGCTATGCTGGCGGCACGACTGAGAACCCCACCTATTATCATCTAGGCGATCACACCGAGACGATCCAGATCGAGTACGACCCGACCCTGGTTTCGTATCGAGAGTTGCTGGATGTCTTTTGGGCCGGGCACGATCCCGCGAGACCGGCCTTCTCGCGGCAATATGCCTCCATCATCTTTTATCACGACGCCGAGCAGGAAAAACTGGCCCTGGCCTCCAAGGAGCGCCAGGAAGCCCAGTGCGGCTGCCAACTCTATACCGAGATCGTCCCGGCCGCCGCGTTCTACCTGGCCGAGAACTATCATCAAAAGTACCGGTTGCAACAATCGCCCGAGTTTGTGAGTGAGTTCAACGCCATATATCCCAACAGTGACGATTTCGTGAACTCGACGGCTGCGGCGCGCGTGAATGGCTACCTCGGCGGCTACGGCGCGCTCGCCGATCTGCAGGTCGGGATTGACGGCCTGGGTCTCTCCCCGGCGGCGAGGCAAAAACTGCTGGACATTGTCCGTCAACGCGAGCGATGAATCTACGAGATTTGCTGCCCGGTGTCAGTGACTATCTGGCCCACGCCGACCTGGGAGGCGACGCCTTCCAGGCTTTGCCCACCCCGGCTTTTCCTGGAACGACTTGACCGGTCGGGACTGGGATTACCCGTTGTACCAGCAATTCCCGTTTTGGCAATTCTAGCTTAGGTGCTAGGAAAAAACTAGCCAGCACTGTCTGTTTTACGGCGGTGCGGCTTCAAAACGGGAATTACTGCCGTTTTACTGAGGAGAGATCAAATGTCGAATCATCTGGCGCACGAAACCAGCCCCTATCTACTACAGCATGCTGGCAACCCGGTGGACTGGTTCCCCTGGGGCGAGGAAGCATTGCACAAAGCGCGGGTCGAGGACAGGCCGATCTTTCTCAGCATCGGCTACTCGGCCTGCCACTGGTGCCACGTGATGGCGCACGAGTCGTTCGAGGACGAGCGCGTGGCCGTGATCCTGAACGAGCACTTTGTCAGCATCAAGGTGGATCGAGAGGAGCGGCCCGACCTGGACCGCATCTATATGAGCGCGGTGCAGGCGCTCACCGGCAGCGGTGGCTGGCCGATGTCGGTCTTTTTGTCGCCCGAGGGCGAGCCTTTCTACGGCGGCACCTACTTCCCTCCAGTCAGGCGCTACGGAATGCCCTCGTTCACGGACGTGTTGCTTGCTGTAGCCGACGCCTGGCAGAACCGCCGCCAGGAACTCGTAGAAGGCGGTCAGCAACTGGTGAATGTCATTGAACGACAGATGGCGCTGGGCGGGGGAAGTGAAACATCAGACGTCAAACGTCAAACGTTGAGTGCTGCTTTTGAAAGGCTTGATCGGGATTTCGACGAGGCGCACGGTGGGTGGGGCAGGGCGCCCAAGTTTCCGCAGCCGATGATCCTCGAGTTCCTTCTGCGCCATCACCGCGTCACGGGAGAACCACGCGCCCTGGGGATGGTAACTCGTACTTTGGAGGCAATGGCCCGTGGGGGAATGTACGATCAGATTGGGGGTGGATTCCATCGCTACTCGGTGGACGATCACTGGCTGGTGCCCCACTTTGAGAAGATGCTCTACGATAACGCCCAGTTGGCCCGCGTCTACCTGCACGGCTGGCAGGCGACGGGCGAGCCGTTCTACCGCACCATCGCCGAGGAAATTCTGGACTATGTCGTTCGGGAGATGACCGATTCGAGCGCCGGCTTCTACTCCACACAGGACGCCGACAGCGAGGGCGAGGGCGGACGAACGGCGTCCGAAGGCAAGTTCTTCGTCTGGACACCGGACGAGATCCACCGTGTTCTGGGTGATCAAGCGGACCGTTTCATCAAGGTCTATGGGGTGACGGGGCGTGGGAACTTTGAAGGCAAGAACATCCTGGAACTCGAGGGCAGTCTTGAGGAGCGCGAAGCCCTGGCTGAGGCGCGCCGCCGGCTTTTCGAGGCCCGTGAGCAGCGCGTCCATCCAGGGCGCGACGACAAGGTGCTTACGTCGTGGAATGGGCTAATGTTGGCCGCCTTTGCCGAGGCTGCGCGGGTGCTGGGGCGCGACGACTATCGGCGGGGGCGTGGCTACCTATCGTTAGCTAGGCGCAACGCCGATTTCTTGCTGAACGAGCTTAGAACAGCCGAGGGGCGTCTGTACCACACGTGGAAAGACGACGTTGCCAAGGTCAACGGCTACCTGGAGGATTACACTCACCTCATTGATGGTCTGTTGGAACTTTATCAGGCCACCTTCGACCCGCGCTGGTACACGGCTGCCCGCGAGTTGGCCGAGGTGATGATCGAGCACTTTGGCGCCTCCAACGGCGCGGACACTGAAGCTGCCGGATTCTACGACACCAGCGACGACCACGAGGACTTGATCGTTCGGCCTCGCGATGTCCAGGACAACGCCCTGCCTTCCGGCAACGGGATGGCCGCCTTTGTACTGCTGCGCCTGGCGGGGTTGGCGGTCGAACCGCGTTACTCTGAACTGGCGCTCCAGAGCTTGCGCAAGATGCAGC
Organism: uncultured Anaerolineales bacterium; assembly: GCA_964393895.1. GTDB lineage: Bacteria > Chloroflexota > Anaerolineae > B4-G1 > B4-G1 > B4-G1. The sequence goes on from CAYMWP010000021.1 coordinate 31,676, forward strand.
CGTCGTTGGCGCGCCACCCGTTGGGCTTTGGCCAATGGCTGATCGCGCTGGACTATGCCCTCGCGCCTCCCCGTGAGATCGCCATCGTGGGCGACCCCAGTGCATCCGACACTCGCGCCCTGCTCGAAGCCTGTGCCGCTGGCTACCGACCTCACCACGTCATCGCGCTGGGGATGCCGGGCGACGTGCTGCCCCTGTTGCGCAATCGCGACCAGATCGAAGGGCGGGCTACCGCCTACGTCTGTGTTGGCTCTACCTGCCGCTCCCCGATTACCGACCCGTCAGCGTTACTGGACGATTTGCAGGAATGGGAAAAGCAGGGTAACATGGAGCACGTTGGCGAGAGGGATGGATAGTTGCAGCAAGGAGGCTTTGGCCTGTGGAAGATCAGACATTATCGGTGACTTTTTGGGGCGTGCGTGGTGGGTACCCCAAACCTGGCCCAGGGACGAACGAGTTCGGCGGCAACACCACCTGCCTCGAGATCCGTGCCGGTTCTCATCTAATAATCGTTGACGCCGGGACTGGCATCATCGGGCTGGGGGAAAAACTGCTTGCCCAACGTCAGGCCGATGGGAAGCCCATCGTCGCTACGATACTATTTACCCATACCCATCACGATCACACTCACGGATTCCCTTTCTTCGCGCCGGCGTATCGGGGAAGCAGCGTGTTACACATCTTTGGACCCAAGTTGTTGCACCAAGACCTGGAGGATGTCCTGGCTAACGCTATGTTGCCCCCATTGTACCCTGTTCGCCTGGACGAAATGAGCGCCATGCGCGTTATCCGCAACGTTTCCGAAAACGAAATGATCACTTGTGACGCTTCCGATGCTGCCCCACAAGTGTGCAATGCCTACCGCCAACAGGAGGTGTGCGCTCCCTGGCAGGTCAGAGTGCGCATCATGCGCAGTTATGCTCACCCGCAAGGTGTCTTTATCTATCGCATCGAGTTGGGCGATAGGAAACTAGTCGTCGCTACCGATGTCGAGGGGTACGCTGGCGGAGATAGGCGCCTGATCCAGTTCGCCCGGGGAGCCGATCTGCTGATACACGACGCCGAATATACCCCGCAGGAATATCTGGGAACCCCCGTCAAACAGGGTTGGGGACATAGCACTTGGGAGATGGCCGTCGAGGTAGCTGAGGCTGCCGAGGTCAAGAGACTGGCCCTTACCCATCACAGCGTCTACCACGACGATGCTTTTATGAAGGATATGGAGCGGCAGGTGCAGGCTCGTTTCCCCGCGGCCGTGATGGCGCGTGAGGGAATGACGTTGGACGTGGCCTGAGGTATGAAAGGAGGCAAATGCAATGGAAGAAAAGTTGATATGCGACAATTGTCGCGACGAGATTGGCCCCGGAGACGAACCCATCCGCCGGGGCGACCGGGTATATTGCTGCGAGGCTTGCGCTTTTGAAGCTGCTCGTAGCGAAGATTGTAGCGGGCGGACGGATTCTCACATCAAGCCGTCCTTTGAGCAGGTAGGTGGACAAATGAGGAGGGAGTAGATGGCTGTTTTTACTGCTACTGAAGCGCTCGAGATGGCGCTAGAGATCGAAGAGAACGGCGAATTGTTTTACAACGAGGCGTCTGCCAAGAGCACCGACGCCGAGGTCAAGGAGCTCTTTGAGGCCCTGGCTGCCCAGGAGCGGGGCCACTACCAGGTCTTTCAAAAGATGCTGGAGGACGTGCAACCGGCCCGGGAGCTGCCCGCCTCCGAATACGACCAATATCAGGACTATGTACAGGTTGCTCTGGACAATGCACTGTTCGCCGGTCCGGAAAAGGCGCTGAGCCTGGCCAGGAAGGCGCAGGATCGCGAGATGGCCCTGCGGGCGGCGATGGGTTTTGAGAAGGACACCCTTTTGTTCTTTTACGATTTGCGCGACATGGTGGCCGAGGCGGACCGGAAAACGATCACCGCCGTGATTCGAGAGGAGAAGAAGCATCTGCGCCGGCTGGCCGGTATGCTCTAGGAGGTGCCATGCTGCCCATCGAGATCAAACCCAACGTCTACTGGATCGGCGTCAACGACCGCACGACCGACCTGTTCGAGGGGTTATGGCCCATCACCCAGGAGGGAGTCTCGTACAACGCCTACCTGATCAACGACGAGAAGAAAGCCATCGTGGACCTGGCCAAGGCGCTCAAGACAGACGAGTTTTTCGAGCAGCTCGAACAAGTCATTCCCATCTCTCAGTTGGACTATGTGGTGATCAACCACGTCGAGCCGGACCACACTGGCGTGTTGCGCACGCTGCGGAGGATGGCCCCCCAGGTCACCATTCTGTGCACCGAAAAGGGGGCCGCGATGCTCGAGGCATTCTACGGCCTCACCGAGGGTATACACGTCGTCCAGGATGGCAAGACCCTGTCGTTGGGCCAACACACCCTCAAGTTCGTACATACCCCCTTTGTTCACTGGCCGGAGACGATGATGACCTACGAGCTTGGCGAGCGCATCCTCTTTTCCTGCGATGCCTTTGGTGGCTACGGGGCCTTGAGCGGCGGCATCTTTGACGACGAGTATCCCGACCCCGACTTTTACGAGCGGGAGGCGCTGCGTTATTACGTCAACATCATCGCCATATTCAGCCGTCCGGTTAGGAGAGCGATAGACAAGCTGGCCGACATACCGCTCTCTATCATCGCTCCCTCCCACGGCCTCGTCTGGCGGGAGAATCCCCAGCGCATCGTGGAGCTGTACGAGCGCTGGGCCGAGTACGCCACCGGCCCCACAGAGGTGGGTGTCACGTTCCTTTACGGCTCAATGTACGGCAACACGGAAAAGATGATGAATGCCGTGGCGCAGGGCATCTCCCGTGAAGGCGTGCCACGGACGATCTTTGACGTGGCCCGCACGCACGTCAGTTACATTATGCCCTCGCTGTGGACGCGGCGTGGGGTGATGATCGGCGCTCCCACCTACGAGGGCTCCCTCTTTCCCCCGATGACCCAGGTGCTGGAGGTGGCGACCACCAAGCGCATCTATAACAAGCAGGTAGCCCGCTTTGGCAGTTACGGCTGGAGTGGGGGAGCGCAGCGCCGTCTGGAGCAACTGATCGAGCCGCTCAAGTGGAACCTGGTGGATTCGTTCGAGTTCCAGGGCGGGCCGACGGACGACGACCTGCGGCGCGGGGAGGAGTTTGGGGCCCAGTTCGCCAGGCTCATCAAGGCGGAGTGAGGCGGGGGAAAGGGCGGTGGCTGTCAATGATCAAACCCTGACCCGCTTCCCTCTCTTTGCCGCACTCGGTGACGACGCTCGGCGGGAGATCGCGTCTCATTTTCAGGAACGCACATTCTCTCCTGCTCAGGCTATTGCGCTGGAGGGTGAGCAGTGCCGGGTGGCGTGCTTTGTCGTGCGGGGCATCGTGCGCGTCTACCGGCTATCTCACGAGGGGCGCGAGCAGGTGTTGGCGCATCTCGGTCCCGGAGGGATGTTTAACCTCGTTCCCGTGCTCGATGGCGGCTCTGGCATGGCCAGCGTGGACGCTCTGACAGAGGTCACGCTCTACTCCATCCCCTGCGATCGTTTCCGGCAAGTCGTGCGCGGGCATCGAGCGGTGGCGCTGGCCGTCACCGAGTACCTGTCGGCCGAGGTGCGCAGACTGAGTGATATGGTGGAGGGCTTGGCCCTGTACACGGTGCACGCCCGCCTGGCACGCTTTCTGCTATCTCAATCTGATGACCCGCAGCAGTCGTCCCACCGCTGGACGCAGGCCGAGATCGCCGCCCATATAGGTACTGTGCGGGAGATGGTGGGGCGCACGCTGCGAGACCTCGACGCCGCTGGGTTGATTCGTCGCCAGCGTGGTCGGATCGTCATAGCGAATCGTGAGGAATTGGAACGCCAGGCCAGAGGGGAGTAGCAGGGAAAAGGGACTTTTGTCATAGACAGACAGCCGCCGTGATGATACAATCATGGCGGTTGTTGGTTTGAGGAGGTGTTATGGAGACGACGTGTATCCCCCCTCAGGTGGACGAGACCCGGTGCACGCTTTGCGGGCTGTGCGTGGAGGCTTGCCGCTGCCACGCTGTGGAATTAGGGGAACGGGGCCCGGTTTTCGATTGCCACAAGGCCTGTCCTGTCCCTGGCGCTTACGACTGCTGGTGCTTGTGTGAGGAGGTCTGTCCCACCGGGGCGATCACGTGTACCTTTGAAATCGTCGCTGAAAACGGCGCCTGACCGGAGGAGTAACTGAATGGGACGAGAATACATCTATCTGGATAACGCGGCGGCCACGCGGCTGGACGAGCGGGTCTTGGAGGCGATGCGGCCTTACCTGTTCGACACCTATGCCGTCGCCACGTCTCAGTTTGGCTACTCGCCGGGCATTGACGCCCGCGACGCACTGGACGACGCCCGGGCGCGAATCGCGGCCGTGCTGGGAGCCACGCCGGAGGAGTTTATCTTTACCTCCGGCAGCACCGAGTCGAGTAACCTGGCTCTCAAGGGAGTGGCCCTGGCCCTGGGGGAGAAAAAAGGCCGCCACATCGTCGCCGGAGCCATCGAGGACTTTGCCGTACTGCACAGCGCCCGCGCATTGGAGCGACAGGGGTTCGGCGTCACCAGAGTGCGGGTGGACGAAGACGGCCGGGTGGACTTGGCCCACTTGCGAGAGTCCATCACGCCCGAAACTATCCTGGTCTCTATCCAGGCCGCCAATCAGGAGATTGGCACGCTGCAAGACCTGCAGGCTATCGGCGAGATTTGTCAGGAGAAAGACACGCTCTTGCACACCGATGCCACTCATAGCTTTACCCGCGTCCCACTGGACGTGCGCGCGGCGCCGGTGGCCCTGGTGACAGTCTCCGCCCACACCGTTCACGGGCCCAAGGGGGTCGGCGGGTTGTACGTGCGGGAGGGGACGCCCATCCGCAAGTGGATGGACGGCGGGTTTCAAGAGTTCGACCTGCGGCCGGGGGCGGAGAACATTCCCGGCGCGGTGGGCTTTGCCAGGGCGGTGGAATTGGTCACGCCCGAGGAGACGGCCCGCCTGCGAGGGATGCGCGACCGGCTGACCGAGCGGCTGCTAGAGATTTCCCACACCCGCGTCAATGGCCATGCGGTGCACCGGCTACCGCACAACGCCAACATCTCTTTCCGCTTTGTCGAGGGCGAGTCGTTGCTCTTGCATTTGGATCTGCGCGGCTTTGCCGTCAGCACCGGCTCGGCCTGCTTCAGCCGCTCGTTGGAGGCCAGCCACGTCATCTTGGGGATAGGCGGCAATCACGAGCGCGCCCACGGCTCTGTCCGGTTCACCTTTGGCCGCTTCAACGAGGAGGGGGATGTGGACTCGGTGGCGGAAGCAGTCACCGAGATAGTGAGGGAACTGCGTCGCATCAGCCCGTTAGGGAAAGAATGAGATAGGTTTGAGAGGTAAAAATATGGCATTACCATACAGCGAAATCGTGATGGAACATTTCCGCAACCCACGCAACGTGGGCAAGATCGAGGACGCCGACGCCAAATCGGTCGAGGGCAGCCCGGCCTGCGGCGACATGGTGGCCGTCTACCTGAAGGTGGACGGCGAGACCCAGCGCATCAGTGACATCAAGTTCGAGTCCTACGGCTGCGCTTCCAATATCGCCACAGGCTCCATCGTCACCGAGTTGGCCAAAGGCAAGACCTTGGAGGAAGCCAAGCGGATCACCTGGAAAGAGGCTTCCGAGGAGCTGGGCGGCTTGCCCGCCATCAAAACCCATTGTTCGGTGTTAGCGGTGGATGGGCTGCGGGCGGCCATTCAGAACTATGAGGAGCGCCACGGTTTGATCAAGGAACGTGTGCCCACGACGGTCGAGTTGGTGCGCAAACGGCTGAAACGAGTGATGAACCCAATGGCCGGGCTGGACCTGGTGCGCACCAAGTTGGTAGAGGAGATCGAGGTCTCTGCTGGGACGGTGCGGGTGGCGATAGACCTGCCGGCCGACCACCAGTTTGCCGCCAATATCCGCGCAGAGATCGTGGAAAAGATTGAGCCACTGTGGGACGTGGAGCAGGTGGTCGTGGAATTTTCAGAGTGAGGGGAGGATCAGGATGGCCGAGATCAAAATAGACACTCGGGATGGAAGTTGCCCCCTGCCGGCCGACCTCGAGGTGGACTGCCGGGGGGAGACCTGTCCCGTGCCGCTGGTGGAGACGCGCAAGGCGCTGCGTAAAGCCGAGCCGGGGGACGTGATCGAGGTGCTAGGCACTCATCGGGCTTCGAAGAAAGAGATACCGATGGCGGTCGAGGCCCTGGGGCTGGAGTTGCTCAGCGTCGAGGGAGCGGACGACGATTGGAAAATCTGCATCAGGAAGTAGACGGGGAAGGAGGGAGATGATGCTCGAGAAAGCGACCATCATCCTGCATAGCGGAGATATGGACAAAGTGTACAGCGCCCTCATCATTGGCAATGGCGCGCTGGCGATGGGAATGGACGTCTCGATCTATTTTACTTTCTGGGGGTTGCAGCGGCTGCAAAAGGGCGGATTGGAAAAGGGGCCGCTCTCGAAAATGCACATGTTGGGTCTGGGCAAGTGGATGATCGAGCGGCGGATGAAAAGGGCGAACGTCGCCTCCCTGGAAAAGCTGTTGCGCGATTTTAAAGAGTTGGGCGGCAGGATCATTGCCTGTGAGATGACGATGGATATCATGGGCATTGAGCGGGAGGGTTTGCGCGAGGAGTTGATTGACGAGTACGGCGCGGTGGGGACCTATGTGCAGGAGGCGCGAGAAGCAGAGATCACGCTCTTTATCTGATTGAGCGTGATGCAGCCGTGGCTACAGCCAAAACCTTGAGACACGGATGCGTAGTGCAACCGTAGGGCGGGTTTCTTACCCGCCGCCCAAGCCCACCGTATCTGTTTATCGCAGGGGGGCGCAGAGAACGCCGAGATTCTGTTCACTCTTACATCTGCGAATGTCTTAATCGCCGCACCGATGATTGCCCTGGTGACTTGATTGACCTTCATTTGATTCGGGTGTGTTTCAAATGAACTGGGCAAGACCTCCGAGGTCTAGGGTCTCTACTGAAATGAAACACGACCTTTTCAATAAACCGGGGTTTGGCTGGTGAGAAACCAGGTTTTTTCCGAAAAACCTGGTTTCTTTCCCCTGGTGAACGGTCGCCTCAGTGGATGCGCAGCGGGGCGATGCCGCCGGCCTCAAAGCCGCAGGCCTGGTAAAACTCGCGGGCGGCGGCGGCGCCCCGTGATGTATCCACCAGCAGGTGAGTGGCTCCTCGCCGGTCGGCCCGCTGTATGGCCGCCTCCAGCAGCGCCGCGCCGATCCCCTGGCGCTGACAGGCTGGATCCACAGCCATGTCATCAATCAAGGCGCGCAGGCCAGAGAGAGTGGGGACGAACGAGAGGGCGAGAAAGCCCGCTATCTGTCCGTCAGCCTCGGCCACCAGTACGTCCATTGCCAATCTTTCGCGGAAGCGCTGCGCGGCCGCTTGTTTTTCGATGGTGCTCAGGTCTGCGTTCGGCGGGATCAAGGGCAGTAATTCCAGTATCCGTGCTTCGTCCTCGGCGCGCGCCTCCCGGATGAGGACGTCGGGCGCTGTGGCGGGGGGGTCTGGCGAGCGGCTGCGCGTCCAGCGGGCCAGCACCTGACGATGGGTGCGGAAGGCCAATTGCTCCGGCAACTCGTCGGGGGGGAACACGCGCGCGTCTTGAGCGTCATCTCCGGCCTGTAGCTCTCCGCCTATGGGCCGGGCGCGGTAAAAGATGATGAGGCCAGGCTGTACTGGCCCCTCTGGGAAGGAATAGACGCCAAATAGCTCCAGCAGTTCGACGTCCAGCCCGGTCTCCTCTTTGCACTCCCGCACGGCCGCCTGCTCGACGCTCTCATCGGCCTCGATGTAGCCGGCCGGGAGCGCCCACCAGCCCGCGAACGGTGGCTGGCCTCGTTGAATCAGGACGATGCCGGCTTTTTGGGGAGGGGAGGCCGGTATCTCGATCAGCACGCCGACACCGGGGACCGGGTTGCGGTACAGGATAAAACCACAGGCCGGGCAGGCCTGACGGATTCTCCCTGCTATTTCTGTCTCTTCCATTTCTGCCCCACAACGAGGGCAAAAAGTCATTGCCTTATTCCCCATTCTCTATTGCGGCGTCTCGATCTGGTTGTGGGGCCAGCCTGATCGCCGCTTGCCGCCCGATCCACAGGCCCGCCAGCCCGACCAGGATCAGCACGGGCGTGCACAACCATTCCCGTGTTGTTGCCAGACCAATCCCACCCGCCACGAGCAGCAGGGCTATCCCCAGGATGAACCAGCGTTCTCTCAGGCGCAAGCGGCGTGCGATTGTGATCGTCGCCAGGCTCAACACTCCACCCAGGACGAGGGAGGCCGCTGCCCAGGGGCCGTTGCGGCGCGCCAGCCAGTAGATGACGGGCGAGATGCGTTGCCGTTCTTGCGCTTGCACGCTGACGAACCCCTCTTGTTCCTGCCAGGTGAAGGTCTCGATGAGGTAGGGTTGCAGCAGTGGGCTGCTGGTCGCCGGGAGGTCTTGCACAACCTGGATGGCGGGTTGGCCTCCCCATTCGCCCACCGTCGTGCGCGGGCTAGTCACGCCCGAAAGTCTGCTGCTGAACGTCCCCAGGTTCACCAGGTACGAATCTTGGTCGTAGGCAAAGACAAACAGATGGTCGGTGTAGCGCAGCGGTGTGACAAAGTCTCCGCGCTGGCTATCTCCCTCCTCGGTAAAGACGAGCAATTCGGGCGAACCGTCGTCGGTCAGATCTCGTAACTCGGCGCTGCCGTTTACGCCGTCCAGTTGGTGACTGTCGCTGAGGCTCCACACTCCTCCGAACTGACTAAAGAGCATGGCGTAGGAATCGCCCAGGTACGATTGCTCCACCGGGAGCTTGATGGTCAGGACGGCCAGCACTCGTACGAGACCGGCGTCGTTGGCGCCCAGTTCATAGTAGCCGGTCGTCTCGTACCCGGCCTGGTGAAGGGGCTGGACGAGCGCGAGCGGCATCTGATCGAGCGCGTCGGCGGGGACGGGCGCCGGGGTTGGTTGCCCGTTGTTGCATCCGATCAGCAGCAGGCCCAGTAGGATAGGGATGGCGATTTTCGATCTTTTCATTTGAACGGTTCTCTATGCCGGCAGTAGCTCGGCCCGCAGTTCGGGGGCGTAGGTGTCAATGATCTGGGGGGTGATGCTGTTGGTCTGGATGACGTTGGCGTAGAGGTTGGCGCTGGGACGCGGGGTGCGGGCGTGGGTTTCGGGGTCGAGCGCGATCAAGCCAAAGCGCAGCGTCCATCCTCGCGCCCATTCAAAGTTGTCTGTCAGCGTCCAATGGTAGTAGCCCATCACCGGATAGCAGAGCTGGATGGCGTGCCACATCTGGTGCAGGTGGGTCAGGAGGTAGCGCGGCCGCTGGTCGCCGTCGTTGTCGGGGATGCCGTTCTCTGTGACGTAGATGGGGAGGTTGAGGCGCGCCAGTTGTTGGATGGAACGGAATATGCCGTGTGGGTAGAACTCGCCGTAACCACCGTCGAGCAACTCGGCGTCGTCGGCGTGCAGGCGGTGGCTGAAGAGTGTCTGGCGCTGCGCGCCGTCGAAGGCGACCAGATCGCGGGTATAATAGTTGAGGCCGATCCAGTCGAGGGTGCGCCGCAGTTTCCAGGCCAGGCCAAAGCCCAGGGGCAGCATCCAGCGGCCGCGGGCCAGCGCGGTGAGGATGGACTGGTTGTAGGTTCTGTCCGCCAGCCGGGCGACGCGCCGGTCCAGCAGCGAGCGTGGATTGGCGGGGTCGAGGATGCGCATATTGTGAGCCAGTCCCACGCGGGCGTTGGGTTGGATTTTGTGAATTTCTTTGTATGCGGCGGCGTGGCCCGCCAGCAGGCGGCGGATGACGCGCATCGCTGTCCCAAAGTCAGACTGACCGGGAGGAAACTCTCCTTCCAGGTAGCCCAGGTAGCCATAGACGTTAGGCTCGTTGATGGTGCACCACATATCGCAGTGCTGGCCCAGCCGCTCGACGACGCGGCGGGTGAAGCGAGCAAAGAGCGCGACGGTCTCTGGATTTTCCCAGCCGCCCTGGTCGGCCAGCCAGCGGGGGTTGGTAAAGTGGTGGAGTGTGACCAGCGGTTCGATGTTGCGCGCCCGTAACTCTTGGAGCATTTGGGCGTATCGTTCCAGGGCAGAGTCGTCGAATTCGCCGGGGCGAGGCTCGATGCGCGACCACTCGACCGAGAGGCGGAGGGCGTTCACGCCCAGCGCGGCAGCGTGGGCAAAATCGGTCTCTGTATCCTCCCACCAGTTGCAGGCCGAGCCGGACTTGTGTCCTTCATTGATGTGGTCTTCTTGCTCCCAGGTCCACCAGTCGTTGCCGGTGTTGTTGCCCTCGACCTGGTGGGCGGCGGTGGCGACGCCCCACTTGAAGCCGGCGGGAAAATGGAACGTGGCTTCGGGCCTGGGCGTTCTTTCCCCTGGGGCAGCGGCGTCGGTGGGACGGCCCAGCGGTGGTGGTTCTGCTGGTTTGATTTGAACCAGCGGTTCGATTTCTGCGGCGACCGCTTGCCTGAGGACAGGTGTGGGGGGCGGGCCTGCGCCGGGCTCCGTTGGAGTTCTGTCGTCCTGGGCCTCAATCGCCGCTTGGGCCGCCAGGGATAATAGCGCATCCTCTTGGTCTAACTCTTCTATCTCGGTCCGGGCCAGCAGGGGGAATAGCTCGTCTTCTGCGTCTATGTCTATTCCTTCCGCTTCCATACCTGCGAATGGGTCGTGGCCCAGAATTTCGATGCGCGATTCTTGCTTCTCCTCTTCCACGTCTGCTACGTCCAGGCCCTCGAGTGGGTCGTGGCCTAGTCTCTTTTTTGATCTTTTGCTCTTAGCCATCACGTAGAATCCTCTCTACCAAAAGTGTATAGTCGGCTGCGGCATTGCTGCGGGGTGAGTATTCGAAGATGGTTTGGTGGTGACTGGGCGCTTCGGTGAGTTTTATGCTCTTCCGAATTGGGTTGGCCACCTTGTGGCCGAAATGGCGCCGCAATATCCCAAATACCTCGCGGTCTTGTTGCACCCGAGCGGAAAAGATGGTGGGCAGGACGAGGTAAAGCCGGGCGCGATTTCTGGGTATCTGACTGATATCTTTGAGCCTCTGAATCACCTGCCGGATGCCTACCATAGCCAGGTAACTCATAGAGACAGGCACGACAAGCTCTTGGACGTAGCGCAGCCCACTCTCGCTCAAGAGGCTGACCGAGGGCGAAAAGTCTACGAGGATGTAATCGTACTGGTCGTCAATGGCGTGCGTTTTGTTGGCCAAGATGTGCCGGACTATGCCATTGTTTTGCATACGCCACATGTTGCCCTCTGCCTGAAGCAAGTTGCCATCGCTAGGGATGAGGTCGAGGTTCTCTCGCGCCTGGACGATGCATTCGTCCAGGGTTGCCTGATCCAGCAATACTTGAGCCAGGGAATGGGTGTAGCTCACTCCCAGGTACGTCGCCAGGCTGCCTTGAGCGTCCAGGTCAATACAAAGGACGCGCATCCCAAGTGAGGCCAGGCCGGCGCCCAGGTTTACGACCGTGGTTGTTTTTCCCGTGCCGCCTTTATAGTTCAGCACGCCTATGCGTTTACTCATTTCGATCTCCCTTAGCTCGTCGTGTCCAGAACGCTGCAGAAAGTTGTTTGATCGTATCTGTTTTCCGTGTGCATCCGTGTCCGAAATCTTGTCTCGTCTGTGCCGATGATTATATCGGACGGAATTTTGGGCGTCAAGGAGTTCAGGGTGTTGCCTATTTACCAAAGTACACGGACGGATTGTCCCAATCCGCGGACACGAAAGGCAAAAGTCACAATAGACTCAAAACTCGGCAAAAATGCACCTAGTTGTCGTCTTCTTTGTGCCCTTTGGTTCAAAAACAGAGACCTGAACGCTTACCCGAAACGTGAAAATTATCTTTAGACCAGAGACACAGAGAGCACTTGCCTGTTTTCCGCACTTTATGATAGCAAGTGTTCGTAGTAAGCGCGGATGCAGACATCCGTCCGGAACGAAGTAGAGTGCCGTCGGACGCCACTCCGCTACGCGCGGATACACGGTATCCGTCCGTGGCTGACTACGAACC
>CAYMWP010000022.1:0-42777 GCA_964393895.1 uncultured Anaerolineales bacterium
GGCCGGCCCAAGACGGCGAGATCGAGGATCACCAGTTCGAGCTGGCCCCGCTGGACATGGGCGACGCGCCCGACACCCCTTACCCGACCTACCTCGCCAGCGACGGCGCGCGCCACGTCATTCTGGACGCGAACAACCCGACCTTGGGCGCGAGCGTGGACGCCGAGCTGGACGGGCAGCCCAGTGTCAATGCCGACGGCGACGATAACAACGGTGTGCCCGACGACGAGGACGGCGTCACCTTCGACAGTCCCCTGGTGCCGGGCGAGGTGGCGACCATCACCGTCTCCGCCTCGGCTGACGCCAGTGGCTTTTTGAACGGGTGGCTCGATTTCGAGGGCGACGGCGGCTGGAACGAGGCGCTCGACCAGATCGCCACCAACGTGACCATCAATGCCGGCGGCAGCGTGGTCATCACCTTCACCGTCCCGTACACCGCCGCCCAGGGTGATACCTACGCCCGCTTCCGCTTCAGCAGCGAGAGCGGCCTCACACCCACCGGCCTGGCGTGGGATGGCGAGATCGAGGACTATTTGGTTCGCATCCACGAGTTGGACTATGGCGACGCGCCTAACCTCGATTACTCCACTGTCTACACCAGCGACGGCGCGCGCCACATCATCCTACCCGCCAACAATCCCACCCTGGGCAGCATCGTGGACGCCGAGATAGATGGCGCCCCCAGTTTCTGGGCCAGCGGCGACGATACTACCGACACCGACGACGAGGACGGCGTGACCTTTGACTCTGACCTGGTGCCGGGCGAGGTTGCCACCATCACAGTCTCTACCGCGCCGGGCGCTGCCGGCATCCTCAACGCCTGGATGGACTTTAACATTGACGGTAGCTGGGACGAAGCGCTCGACCAGATCGTCGCCAACCTCACCATCCCCGCCAACACGAGCGTGGTCATCACCTTCACCGTGCCGTCTACCGCCACCCAGGCCGCCACCTACGCCCGCTTCCGCTTCAGCAGCGAGAGCGACCTGACGCCGACCGGACTGGCGCCCGACGGCGAGGTGGAGGACTATGTCGTCGGCGTGGAGGAACTGGACTATGGCGACGCGCCGGACAGCTACTCGACTCGCTTCGCCGACGACGGCGCGCGCCACGTCATTACCGGCACCAACCCCACGCTGGGCGGCGTCGTGGACGACGAGCTCGACGGCGCGCCCAGCCCGGGGGCCGACGGCGACGACAGCGCGGGCAGCGACGACGAGGATGGCGTGATCTTTGGGGGCGACCTGATACCGGGCGAGGTGGCCGTCATCACCGTGACCGCCGCGCCGACCGCCGACGGCATTCTGAACGGGTGGATAGACTTTGGGGGCGACGGCGACTGGGAGGAAGCGCTCGACCAGGTCGTCACCAACCTGACCATCACCGCTGGCAGCAGCGTGGTCATCACCTTCACCGTGCCGCTCACCGCCAGCCAGGGCGTCACCACCTACGCCCGCTTCCGCTTCAGCACGCAACCCGACCTGACGCCCATCGGACTGGCGCCCGACGGCGAGGTGGAGGACTATGTGGTTCACACCCTGCGGCTGGACTGGGGCGACGCGCCCGAGCCGACCTATCCCACCTACCATGCCAGCGACGGCGCGCGCCACATCATCCTGGACGTGGACAACCCGACGCTGGGGGCGAGCGTGGACGCCGAGACGGACGGGCAGCCCACCGGCGCCGCTGACGGGGACGACACGACCGGCGTTCCCGACGACGAGGACGGCGTGCGGCTCGATTCCGCCCTCATCGCCGGCGAGGTGGCGACGCTGACCATCACGGGCACGAACGTGAGCGGCGCTTACCTGAACGGGTGGATAGATTTCGACGGCGACGGCGTGTACGAGCAGGTCTTTACCAACACCGTCCTGTCCGCGGGGGCCAACGCGCTCACCTTCACCGTGCCGCTGGTCGTACTGAGCGACACGCTCAACGGGCGCTTCCGCTTCAGCAGCGAGAGCGACCTGACCCCGACCGGGCCGGCCCAAGACGGCGAGATCGAGGATCACCAGTTCGAGCTGGCCCCGCTGGATATGGGAGATCTGCCGGAGGGCGCGTTCCTGTACCCGACCACGCTGAGCCGGGACGGCGCCCGCCACGTCATCCTGGACGCGAACAACCCGACCCTGGGCGCGAGCGTGGACGCCGAGTTGGACGGGCAGCCCAGCGTCAATGCCGACGGTGACGATAACAACGGTGTGCCCGACGACGAGGACGGCGTCGTATTCTCCGGGCCGACGTTGGTCCCCGGCGAGGTCATCACCATCACCGTCACCGCCACCGCCGACGCGACTGGCTTGCTCAACGCCTGGCTCGATTTCGACGGCAACGGCAGCCTGACCGATTCTGGCGAGCAGATCGCCACCAACGTGACCGTCAATGCCGGCGGCAGCGTCCAATTGGTGGTTCCCGTGCCCGTCACCGCCACCCAGGGCATCACCACCTACGCCCGTTTCCGCTTTAGCACGCAGAGCGCCCTGTCGCCAACCGGCCTGGCTCCCGACGGCGAGATCGAGGATTACGCTATCCCCATCCGCGAGCTGGAATACGGCGACCTGCCCGATGGCCCGTACCCCACTTACCGTGCCAGCGACGGCGCGCGCCACATCCTCGACGGCGTGACTTGCCTGGGCAGTCTCATTGATGCCGAAGACGATGGCCAGCCCAGCACGGACGCCGATGGAGACGACGCTGACCTGGACGGAGACGACGAGGACGGCGTGACCTTCCTCACCCCGCTGATGTACGGGCAGCCGGCGCACATCCGGGTGGAGGCCGGCTCGGCCGGCTACCTCAACGGGTGGATAGATTTCGACGGCGACGGCCTGCTGGACACTGTCAACGTCACCGCCATTGACGGCCTTCCCGTCGTCTCGACGATGAACGACGTCTTTCTGACCACCGGCGTGCATACTTTCACCATCGCTGTGCCGGACGTGGCTATCGGCAGCAGCGTCTACAGCCGCTTCCGCTTTACCAGCTATGATACCAACGGCGCTCTATCCTACACCGGCCTGGCCGCAGATGGCGAGGTGGAGGATTACGTGCTGATGAGCCTGGGCAACCTGGTGTGGCACGATAACGGCGCTGGCTCCGGCGTGCGCAACGACGGCGCGCTGAACGGCGCCGAGTCCGGCATCCCCGGCGTGGAGCTCGAGCTGTACCGCTACGATGACCTGGCGACCCCCATCGCCTCCACGACCAGCGACGCCAGCGGCTACTACAATTTCACCGGCCTGAATCCCTACACTTACGTCGTGCGTATCCCGGCCTCCGAGTTCCGCAGCGGCGGGCCGCTGTATGGGCTGCTCTCCTCCACCGGCTGGGGCATCCCCGATAGTGACCTCGATCAGGACGTGGACGAGAACGGCGTGGATAACCCCACCCCGGTCATCGGTGGCGTCTCCAGCCTCTCGGTCACACTGACACTGGGCGGCGAGCCGACGAGCGAGGATGGGGATGCCAACTCCAACCTGACCGTTGACTTTGGCTTTTACGGCGGGCGCATCGGCGATTACGTCTGGCTGGAACTGGTGCGCGACGGCGAGCAGGGCACTTTGTTCGAGAGTCCCATCCCCGGCGTGGTGGTGGACCTGTACGACTCTACCAGCGGCGCGTATCTGACCAGCGACACGACCGACGGCTCCGGCCTCTACCTGTTCGACGACCTGCCGCTGAACGTGACCTACACGGTGCAGCTCTCGCAGGTCAATTTTGCCCCCGGCGGCCCGCTCTATCCCTACACGCCCACGCTCTACCTGGGCGGCGGTGCCTTTGTTATCACTGACTCGAACGCCACGCCCGACGACTTTTTCGGCGGCTTTGGCTATGCCGTCACCACCACGCTCACCTCTGTCGTCAGCGAGGATCTGACGCTCGACTTTGGCTTTTACGGCGCGCCTGACCTGGAACTGGTCAAGACAGTCGCGCCGGGTGCGGCGGCGCGCAATATGCCCTTCACTTACTCCATCTGCATCCAGAACACCGGCCAGGTGACATTTACCGCCATGCGGCTCACCGACACGCTCCCTTCCACCGATTTCCACTACATCGGCAGCAGCGGTGTGCCGGCGGACGCGAACACCGTCGCCGAGCCGCTGCTGGTGTGGAACGACCTCGTGCCCGTGGCCGGTGTGCTGCCGCCCGGCGGCAGCCTCACCGTCAGCTTTGCCGTGACCGCCACGCCGGGTATCACCGGCACTTACTGGAACACGGCCGCGGTGCGGGTCGAGACCACTCTCGGCGACGTGCTGACCGACACCGACAACGTGCCCGTTGACATCCGCGACCCGGCGGTGGTGATCAACAAGGAGATACTGGGCATAGATCGGGACGGCGTAGCGCCTGATTACATCACCTTTACCATCGCCATCACCAACGTCGGCCCCAGCGTGATTGACCGGTTGCCGATGGTGGATCAGTATGATCCCTATTACCTGAGTTTCGATGACGCCACTCCCTATCCCGATAGCGTCAACGATAGCGCCGGCCGTCTGGTCTGGAACGATCTGACGGCCAGCCTGGGCAATCTGGCTCCGGGCGACGCGCTCCACGTCACTACCGTCTTTAACATCGCCCACGAGATCAACGTCACCACGACCAACTTTGTCACCATCACCGACGTGGTGGACGATTACGACAACCCGGCCAACGATGACGATGATGACGAGGACGTGCCGGGCGTGGAGGGCGACGACGCTGTTCCCACGCCTATCGAGGTTGTCTACTTCCGGGCGGCGGGAGAGGAGGCGTCCGTGAGGTTGGAGTGGGCGACGGCGGCCGAGTTGGACCTGGAAGGCTTCCACGTCTACCGCGCTCCGAGCAGCAGCTTTGACGACGCCCAGCCCATTGGTTACGTCTCCGCTACCGGCCCCGGCAGCGACTATGACTATGTGGATCGGGGCGTGACGGTGGGCCAGCTTTACTGGTACTGGCTGGCCGAGGAGGTCAGCGCCGGCGCGCCCGATACCTACGGCCCGCTGTCGGGCGGGGTGGGGATAGACTCGCTGCCGTACCGTTTCTACCTGCCGTCAATTCAAAAAGAGTTGGGGGAGCAGTCTGCGGCCCCAGCGTCGCACTGGGCGGATTGGTTCCTGGGGCGCTGGGCGTCACTGTGGGCCGGGCTTTTGCCAGAGTCGCGCCGTATGTAGGGTGGTTCTACTGACCGCCGCCGGTCTACACATCGCTGGGTGATCGCGAGGGGGGAGATATATGAAGAAGCAGGAGACAGTAAGCAGGAGGCATTACGTTTTGCGTTTCACGCATTACGCATTACGCATTGCGCTGCCATTGCTGGTCGTCGCAGCTCCCGGCCTGGGTTCCGTTTCCGCCGCTGGCGATCCGCCGCCGGCGCCGGTCGTGCTGCGGGCCGACGAGGCGGGCTTGGTCTTGGAGTGGCGCGCCCCGGCCTTCTCCCAGCGCCAGGTGACGGGCGGAGACGGTCGCTCTTACGTGGCTCTGGATGCCGCCGGCTGGGCGCAGAGCGAATCGCCGGGGCGTCCGCAACTTCCGGTCGCCTCCGTGCTGCTGGTCGCGCCTCCCAGCGGCGACGTGTCGCTCCGGGTACAGACGCTGGAACGCAGTCGCGTCTCGCTATCCCATCCGGTGCTTCCGGCTCTCGGGATGGCGCTGGCGGACGACCCGGCCGTTGGTTTCGAGCCGCTCTGGGCGCGGAACGAGTTTGTCTACTCGGCGGGACATGGGGGTTCTGTAGCACACCAGTGGGTCACGTTGGAAGAGGCGGGTTGGATGCGTGGTCGGCGGTTGATGCGGGTGACTTTTTCGCCGCTGCGCTTTGACCCCGCCGGGCCGGCGTTGGACGTGGCCCGGCGCGTGCGCGTCGAACTATGCTTTGCAGGGGAAGAAACCCGGTTTTTCTGTAAGCGAGGGTGCTTCTGCTTCGCCCGAAGCGACAAAAACCAGGTTTCTCACAGCTCTCTTGATCCCTTCACCTCCCTTCTGGAGCGCATCGTCATCAATCCGGCCCAGGCGACTCAGTTCGCTCTCCCGGAGCGGGCGGCTTACGCGCCGGCCTCCACGCTGGCCGACCCGCCGGGCGGCGCCGACTATTTGATCATCGCTCCCGCTGCCTTCGCCTCGGCCGTGAACCCGTTGGCCTCTCATCGCGCTGCCGAAGGGTTGCGCGTCCATAGCGTCACCGTCGAGGAGATTTACGCCACGTATGGCGGCGCTCATCAAGAGGCGATCAAGAGTTACATCGCCCACGCCTATGCCACCTGGACGCCCCCCGCGCTCAGCTACGTGCTCCTGGTCGGCGATGGCACCGAGGATGGCTCCGGTGCTCAGTACGTCCCGCCCTATATGATAGCCGATCCCTGGGGCTATGAGACGGACGGGGTCGCCGCTGACAACCGCTACGTCACGATGGACGGCCCCGGCGACCGGGTGGCCGACATTTTTATCGGGCGGCTGCCCGTCAACAGCGTCGCCGAAACCGAAACCATCGTGGAGAAAATTTTGGACTATGAGCTGGATCCGCCCCAGCACCCCTGGAACGAGCGGGTGTTGTTCATCGCCGGTCACGAGAGCGCGGCCAACGGAGAAGAGTTCCACGATAGCTCCGATTGGCTCTACGACACGCTGCCCGCCGGCTTCAGTGGGCGGCGCGTCTATTTCTGCACCCAGGATTGCGCCCAGCCTTACAAGTACGAGGATATGACTACTGCTCACGACGTGGCGCTGGGAACGCTCGACGGGGGTGGGCTGATAGCCACTTACGAGGGCCACAGCTCGGAGAGCCAGTGGGATTACGATCCGGTGACTTTTGCCCCGCTGTTCCACGTGCTCAACGACGTGCCTGATTTGAACAACGGCGGCGCTTTACCGGTGTTTGTGGAGGCGACTTGTTACAGTAGCCGTTTTGCCTACCCGTCGAACGCCGCGCTGGATGAGGAGTTGCTGCGCCTGGCAGGGGGTGGGGCGGTCGCTACCTGGGGCAACACCACGCTGGGGTTGGAATCGGGGCACGAGAACTTGCGCGAGCGGTTCTTTTATTCTGTCTTTGACGACAGCGTCACCGAGTTGGGGCCGGTCATCGGGTACGCCAAGCTGGGCCTGGATAGCCGCAACTTGGACTTGCACGATACGTTCGTTCTCCTCGGCGACCCGGCGATGGACCTCAACTTGTCCGTGACCCCCTGGACGGACGAACTGTTCCTGCCCCTCGTGATGCGCAACGGTTAGAAAAACCCCAAAGGTTTTCTGAAACCCTTAGGGTTTGGCGCAAGCACAAAAGAAGCATCGGGACGAGCGAAAGGAGACCGCGATGATGAGAACAAGGATACTGACGGTGGCCGGGATCATCCATCTCGTTGTAGCCGTATTGTTGGCCTCGACGTTCCTGTTTGGCCGGCCGGTCGTTGTGTCTGGCGAGATGTTGGGCTTTACCTCTACTTTTACGCCTGTTTCTCCTACCGATACATCTGTCCCCGTTGACCCATCTGCCACGCCAAGTCCAACCGGTACAGCGGCCCCGTTCCCTCCCGAACCTCCGCTGCCTTCTCCCAATCTAACCATCACCAAGTCGGCCAGCCCGACCGAGGTGCTGCCCGGCGGGCAGGTCACGTTCAACATTCAGGTGTGCAACGAGGGGGAGGCTACGGCCGCCAGCGTCATCGTCAGCGATGGCTTGCCCTCCGAATTGACGTTGCTGAGCGCATCCGCCTCGCAGGGCAGGGTGGTGGTGGAGGGCAATGGGGTGCGGGCTGAACTGGGCGCGCTATTGGCGGGCGAGTGCGCCACTGTCACTATCGTGGCGCGGGTACGCGCCGACGTCGCTCCGGGCACCGAGATCAGGAACGTTGGCTCCGTCGGCGATTTGTACGACGATGCCTTTCTGATCGTGATGGGACTGTTGCCGGAGAGCGGTGGGATCATTTCCCTGGCCGTGGCGGCGGGGCTGCTGGCGGTGGGGGTGTGCCTGTTGGCGGTTGGAGTGATGTTGAGAGTGGGCTGTCATTAGAACAGCCACGTCCTGTTTCTCTGTCAGGACACGGATCAATCCCGCCTCTGCCTCATAGACCTCCAGCGCCTGTCGCCCGTTCGCCACCGTCAGTACCCGGTAACCCAGCGATTCGAGATTATCCCGCTCCGCTTCCCGCAGCGCCTCATCGTCCTCCACCAGCAGGATCGTCTCCCTCTGCCCTAGTGGAGGAGCGGATGGTTCTCTGCCAGTATAGAGCAGGAACTACTACAAGTCAAACTCGTTTCTGAAGGTGCGACGCACTTGTGTAAGCGAAGCGGCCAGTGCGTCGCACCTTTTTCGTCTTTCGTCTACTGCGCGTTGCGCAGCACGAGCGGCAGATAGATGGTCTCCGGCTCGGCGGCAAAGTAAAGCCCCTTGTTGCTGCTGGCACTGACGTTCCCCGCGCCGTCTACCACCTGCACCATGTAGCCGCATCCCTCCTGCACGCCGGTGATCGTGCCTTCCCACAGGCCGGTGTACCAGTTGTATTCCAGTTCCTGGCTGTGCCAGTTACCGCTCTCGTCCTGGTAGCTGATCCACACCTCGACGATGCCCGATTCGTCGTCGCTGGCGTCAACTTCAAAGGAGGCCGTGGTGCCCATCCCGGTGCGTTCCACCGACCAGATGGAAGGGGGCAGGTAGTCATCGGTGTCAGTGTAGTAGACGCGCAGCGTGAGTTCGGTGTAGAGCCGTTCGACTCCGCTCTCGGAGTGGAACTGGGCCGGGACGATGACCAGATTGTCTCCGCTGCCCAGCCGGTTGATGACGGCTAGGTCGGTCGGATACCAACCCTGGTACTCGAACGTCGGCTCGCTCTTGAACGTATCTGTGACGAGCGTGGCGATCACCGGGTCAATGGCGGCGGTGTAGTAATCTGCGCTTAACACGACGACGCCGTGCGCGCGTTGAGCCGGCAGACCAGACCTGGTGACGTCCGAAATGACCAGCGGCTGGATGGGCCGCCCGGCGATGGTCTGGGTATCGGTGTAGCCCCGGACGGTGTAGTAGGTGCCGTCGGCGGTGGTGTGCGCGACAAAGTCAAAGTTGAACGTCAGTTCGTCAAAGGATTCGCCGCTCAGGGTGCTGCCGAGCAGGTGGCCTCCGCCGCCGCTGCCCAGGCCGCCCGGAACCGGGAGTGTGAACGGCACAGTGACCCGGTACATCGGCAGGCCGTACAGCGTGGATTCGATCATCACCTTTTCGTCGTAGCGGCTGAACCCGCCGCTGGAGGCGCTGCCGACGTAGCGCTGCTTGGCCCTCATCAATGCCTCTCCCACCGGCACGTCCTCCTCGCTGCCCAACTCTTGGGCAAAGTAGAGCATCAGTCGTTCCGAGTAGGCGATCTCGGTGGTATCGCCCAGGCCGTAGCCGGTGTTGCCCACGAACCCGCCGGTCTCACGCTTGGCGAACGCCTGGGCAAAGTCGAGCTCGGTCCCGGGCTGGCTGTGCTCGTCGTGGACGTTGTAGCCAGAGTGGCAGCCCACCGACCAGACGACGGTGCTGATGGGCGAGGTGACGGCGTCGCTGATGTCGCTGCTGTAAAAGAGGCCCGCGCTTTCGTCGGAGGGGATGGCGTTCCAGTGCTCAAAGTGGGCGCTGATGGAGGCCAGATCCTGGCGGGTAGCGCCACCGTCCGTCCAGACGGCCCGGAGATCGTCCGCCGTCCAGGTATCACTGATCAGGGTGGCCGTCGTCACGCCCTGCGCGCCCATCAGGTCGCGGGTCGCCCCGGCGCTGTCGGTCAAAAAGTCATAGCCGGTGACCAGGCCCGTCTGGGGGGCAAAGCCGCCGTGCCCAGAGCTGAGGTAGTGGCCGAGGGTGGCCGTAATCTCTTCCGGCGTCTCCACCAGCCGCCCCACGGCCAGGTCGGGGACGTAGAGGCCGTGGCCGTGCCAGTACTTGGGGTCCAGGTCGCCGTAAAAGTTATCGCTGAGGAGGAACCCCCAGCCCAGCGCGGCCGACGTCGAGTTCCACCATTGCAAGTTAGAAGCGTTCAGGTACTCGCGCTCGTTAGCCAGCGTAGAACTATCGGGGATGCGGTAGAAGGGGATGATCGAGTCGTCGCCGACGATGACGATGTACTTGGTGTTGGTGTAGGAGAAGGCGAGCAGGCTGTGCAGCCCATAGTCGTAGATGGCGTCGGCCACGTGGTTGGCCGCGTATGGATTGCAGGCGTCGCTGTTCCACAGGTCGTAGGCCTGGTCTATGTAAAAGTTGCTCACGGGATAGACCGCGCCGTTGACGGTAGGATCGTTGGCCAGCGCGACCAATTGGTCCGATATGGGCCGCGTACGGGTGACGCCGTAGACGTAATCCAGTTGTCGCTTGCTGACCAGGATGATCGTCTCGACGTCGGAGGCAAGGGCCGGGGCCTGGTAGAATGACATCGGCTCGCTCGTCCCGCTGTAGGGCAGCGTCGCTGCGCACGCCGGGTAGTCTCCCCGGAAGGAGTATGCCTCGGCCCGCAGGCCGTAGGTTTGGGCCGGGTCGTGCGCCCCGTCGTGCCCCAGGACGACGATATAGTGCCACCCCGGCTCGGTGATCAGGGCCACCGCCGTCTCGTTTTCCTGGCCGGGGTTGGCCGAGACAGAGCTCATCCTGCCGACGGAACTCATCCTGCCGACGGAACTCATGCGCCCGACGGAGCTCATCCTGCCGACGGAACTCATGCGCCCCACAGAGCTCATTCGGCCGGTGGCGTCAACGTCCGAATCGTCCTGCACGTCGCCCACCAACTCGTCGCCGCTCAACGCTTTGCCTTCATTCAGGTCGTAAAAGGTGGCAATGTCATAGTCGGCGGGCGGGTGGGAGAGAACGACGGTCAGGACGGAGGGAGAGGTGATGTACACCCGGAACCAGTCCACGTCGTCGGGGTGGTCAATCGTGGCCAGCACAGTGGTGTCCAATGGTATCTCGGCCGCCATCAGCGCGCCGTCGTTCGGCTCGTAATCGTCGCCCGTCAGGGTGGGCCGGGTGTACTGCTCGTCCACGGTGACGGCGACGAGATCTGTGGGGGTGCTGTCCACGTAGGCCGAGCCGATAAAAGTCTCGCCCAGATAGTGCTCCATCGCTTCCTGGTAAGAGACGTGGGTCTCGTATGGCAGTATGCTGACAGATTCGGAGTAGACCTCTGTCCCTGCCAGGTCGTAAAAGTGGATGGTGGGCATGATCGTGAAACTGTTAATGTTCTGGACGTTGATACGCGTGTTCTCCCGCTCGGAGCGGACGATGCGGGGCAGCACGACGTCTTCGTTGTATGGCGGCGCCTGGTAGGAGCGCAGGATGTCGTCCGGTGTGTTGTTGTCGTAGGCCACCACGTCTATACTGTCGTCGCCTGCGTCCACGTAGGCCGAGTAAGCTTGGTCATCGGAGAGCGTGGCCATGGGATAGGGTCCCACCAACTGGCGCCCGGACAACGGGCCGATGGTGTCGGTCAGTGCGTTGGCGTTGGCGAGGTTGCGATAGCCAATAGACGCGCCGTCGCTGCTCCAGGGGGCCAGGATCCAGAAATCGCTCTTCCAGCCAAAGTGGTTCATGTGGACCACGGGCAGGGGGGCGGTAGAGATGATGGGGCGGTGGGCGTAGGCCGCGCCGCGCCACCCTCCCTCCAGATCCACGACGACGACCTGGAGGAGTTGGTCGGACGAGATGGCGGCGGAGCCGACGAATTGAGAGGGCAGATTGGTCTCTGTGCTCAGGTCGTAGATGTAGCTGCTGTGCGGAGCGATGGAGAAATCCTCTTGGTAGGCTGGTGTCGTCTCTCCCTGCCGGTAGAAATCAACGACGGTGTTGGCAGGGGAGATATAAGTATTCATGATCACCAGGAGAGTATCCGGGCCTCCCTTGCGCACCAGGGGAACGTCGAGCATTAGGCTGGAATCGGGGAACGAAAGGCCGCTGTAGCTCATCAGCCCGTCGCCGGCCCAGAGGTCGCTGACGACCCTGACGGAGGTGGCGATGGCCCGCCCCGTCATCTGGTTTGCGATGTGGACGACCGCCGAGCCAACGAAATCGTAGGGCAGTTCGGGCATTGTCCTTTGGGCGTAGATGCGGTTGCCCCAATGGGGGATCGTGTCGCTAATGGTGTGTACGGTCACGCCGCTCGGGTCGTAAAAGGTGATGGTGATGTCCAGGTGGTCGTAGCTGGCTTCGTCAACGGCAGTGACGTAGATGATGGTGGACCAGCCGGCAAAGTCGCGGGCGACGAAGGGGAGGTGCACGTCGCCCTCGGTTCTGGCGTCTCCCGCGTAGGTTGACCCAAAGACGTACCGGTCGCAGATTGATCCTCCAAGGGGCGCCAGGGCGGTGGCCTCATCTGGCGCCGCGGACGCAATCGGTGCGCTATCTTTGGCAAACGTACCCATCGCCCAGGCCGTCGCCGCGACCAAACCCATTGCTGCTCCAAAGGCCAACAAGAACATTGCGAGCTTTTTCATGACATTCCTCCTTCGTATGTAGGCGCGGATCCTGTTCCGCGCATTTGGAACACGGATGGGCAATCCTTGAGCGAAGGTCCCGACCGAGCCTATTCGGCGGTGGCCGGAGACCTTGCCGAACAGAGGATTATATGATCCGTAAATCCAGCTCATCCATGTTCAATCCGTGTTCTACCTCCGCCAGATCCAGGCTGGCTTCCAGCTCTTTGAATATCTCGCGCGCTTGCAACAGCGACGCTCGCGCCTCATCTGGTCGTCCTTGCTCCCGTCGCAGCAGGCCGATTTGGAACGTGGTGCGGCCGAGTTCGTACCGGTTGTCGAGCTGGCTGGCTATATCCAGGCTTGAGGAGAGATACGTTTCACTGCGCTCCAGGTCGCCATGCTCGCAGTAGATCTGGCCCAACACGCGGCGCGTGGCGCACTCGTCCGCTTTGAGGCCCTGATCCTGGGCGTATTTTAGTGAACGTTCGGCAAAAGTCAATGCTTCGTCAGGTCGCCCCTGGCGCAGGGCGATCTCGGCCCGGTAGCGCGAGGTCTCGGCGACAAAGTCCTCGGAAGGAATTTGGGCAAAGAAACCTTCGCTTTGATCCAGGTGCTCCGCCGCTTGTTCCAGTTCCTCCATTTGCAGGTAGACCGCGCCCAGGTTGTTGTGGATCAATCCCTTGCCATAGGTGACGCCCAATTCCTCCCAAACCTGGAGGCTGCGCTGATAAAATGTGATGGCTTGCTCCGCTTGGCCCCTGATGCGGTGAATTTCGCCAATGTTGACGGCCAGCGTTCCTTGCCCGTAGACGTCTCCCACCCTTTCCTTGATCGCCAGGCTTTTGTGATAATGTTCCATGGCCGCTTGCCAATCGCTCTGTTCAAAGTAGGCGTTTGCCAGGGTGTTGTGCGCTTGGCCCTGCCCGATGACGTTCTTCAACTCTTGGTAGATACCCAGGCTGCGTTGAGCAAAGTGCGCCGCCCGGTCGTTATTGCCCTGGCGGCGGTATATCTCACCCATGAGGTAGGCAGCGTGGGCCGTTTCCTCCGCTGCCTCCTGGTCTTTGATCTCGGCGGCGATTTGAATCGCACGTTCGCACCACTGGATTGCCTCCTGGTTGTTACCCTGACGATGGTAGACTGCTGCGCGCACGATGTAGATGCGGCTCGCTTCTATGTCGTGCGCGTCTTTGCCCAACGATTGCAACCCCCTGTCGAGCCACTCTTGGGCGGCGGGGTATTCGCTCTTGCACTCGTAGACGTGGGCCGTGCGCCGGCATAGGTCGGCCAGGTGACGCTTCGTTTCGGGCGTGGGTGTCATTTCGTTCAACAGCGCGCGGGCCTGCTCGTAGCTCTCTAGCGCCTCGTCGTAGCGCCCGATCAGTTGGTGCGTGTCCCCCAGTCCCTCGTGGGCGGTCAATTGCTCGTTCAGGCTGTCGGGTACGTGTTGCGCGATCTCCAATGCCTTGCGGTAGCGATGAAGCGCATCCTCGTTGGCATAGATGGCCTGCGCCCGCTCGCCTGCCTTGAGATGATACTCTAACGCCCGGAGCCAATCCTCGGCCAGCGTGTAATGCTCAGCTAATACTTCTACGTGTTCGTCCACGTGTGCCCTCCTCCGAGCTTCGATGGACCGGGCGATCTTGCGGTGCAGGTCGCGCCGTTCGGCGTAGAGCAGGCTTTCGTAAGCCACCTCGCGCGTCATCACGTGCCGGAACAGGTGGGCTACCTGGATGCGGTCCAGAATATCCTTTTCGCATAGCTCTAGCAGCCGCGTCTCCATCTCTCCCTCGTCGGCGCGGTAGGGGTACACGGACTGGAGCAGCCAGCGCTGGAACTCGCGTCCGATGACCGAGGCCACCTTGAGCATGTTGCGGCTCTGCTCGTCCAAGCGGTCCAGGCGACTTAGGATTACGCGGCTGACGGTGTCGGGCACCTGTACCCGCTCCAGGTCGGCGCGGGCGTGGTAGACGCCGCTTGTGGCGTCGTAACTCATATAGTTCTCGATCAGGGCGTGGGCCATTTCGACGATGAACAGCGGCGTGCCCTGCGCGTTTTGGAGTATCATTTTCTTGAGGCGTTGGGGCATGTCTGGCTCGGTGGGCAGTTGACTGTCCAAGAGGGCCAGGCTGTTCTCCTCCGAGAGGCTCTCCAACGCCACAGAAGCGTAATTGGGTCGTTCGGCCGCCGCCAGGCTGACCGTTTCTTCTGGACGGTAGGCGACGCAGATCAGCAGGGGGCGGGATGGGACGTGCGTGGTGAGGTGGTCCAGCAGGGCGAGCGATGGTTCGTCTATCCACTGAACGTCGTCTATCACCAGCAGGGTGGGGTGATGCTCGGCCTCGGATACGATCAGGCCGGCGACGATGCGCTGCAGGTTCTGCTGGCGTAACTTGGGATCCAGCAATTTGAGCAGGTCGCTCTCCGGCATAGGCACGCCCAGCAGGTTGGCGACGAGGGCGGCCCAGTCGGCCCAATCCGGGTTAGCGGCGACCAGGCGGCCGATGATTTTTTCGCGCCGTTCCTGGTCCGAGTCATCTTCACGCAGCCCAAACACCTGACGCAGGATGGCGGCCCAGGGGGCGTAGGGTGTGTGCCGCCCGTAGGAGAGGCAGCCGGCGAATAGAGCAGTGTTTCCTCGTTCACTCCAACGGCCGACCAGTTCCTCGACGATGCGCGATTTGCCCATCCCCATCTCGCCGTGAATGTCGAGTATGCGGTAATCGCCCTGGGCTGCCTGCTGGGCCGTGCGCCAGACGGTTTCCCATTCCTCGTCTCGACCGACGAGGGGCGAGCGGCGGACGAACCTGTCGGCCTCGTGCCGTTCGACGATGCCCCTAACCTCATAGTTGGGCACCGGCATACTCTTTCCCTTGACCCTGACCGGTTCCTTTTCGTCCAGCAGAAACCGCTTGCCGGTTTGCGCCGCCGTGCTCTGGCTGATGAGTACCTGCCCTTCCTGGGCGGCCGACATGAGCCGGGCGGTGAGGTTGACCTCGTCCCCCATCACCGAATACTCGTGGCGCGCGTCCGAGCCGACGTTGCCGGCAAAGACGCGCCCGCTGTTGATGCCGATGCGCTGTTTGAGTGCAAACGTGCCGGCCGAGGTTTCCAACTCGTCAAAGGCCGACATCGCTCCCTGCATCTCCCAGGCCGCCCGCACGGCTCGCTCGGGGTCGTCCACGTGGGCGCGGGGCGCGCCGAACAGGGCCATGATGCGGTGGCCCACGACGTAACTATCCACCTTGTCAACCACACCCCCGTAACGCTGGATGATCTCTTGCATGCTGGAAAAGTGGGTGTTGAGGATGGCCGTGATCTCGGCTGCTTTTTCCGGTCCCAGTTGGCGGATGATCTCTTCGATGCCGTAAAAGTTGGCAAAGATGGTGGTCACTGGACGGAATTCGCCCTTTTCTCGGCTGGCCATACGGGCCGGGTCAAAGCGCAATAGATCGAGCAGGCCAGGGGGCAGGAAAGGCACCAGCACGTCCAGGCAGGCCACGCTTTCCTCAATGTGCGCTAGCAGCGCGGGTAGACTGTCGCCGCGCGGCTTGGGCGCCATATCTGGGGTGGGGGAGTAGCCGCCGGGCGGCTCGCTCCCCTCGACGTGGGTGATCAGGTAGCAGCCGTCTCGCGTTTCTCCCACGCTCACCAGAGATTTGACGGCTCGATAGGTGGCCGCGTCTACGAATATCTCGCCTCCCTCGGCCTGATCTTCGGCGTGAGCCATACGAGCCAGCGGTTCGCCCATCGCCGTGTATTCCATCTTCTCCGGCACGCCCAGGTTGGCAGTGAACAGCAGCCCCGACCCCAATCCCACGGTCATCTTGAGGGAATAGGTCTCGCCGAACGCCTCGACCTGGCGGAAGCGGGCGATGGCCCGCTGCATCTGCGCCGCGGCCCGGCAGCCGTTGATGGCGTGGTCGTCGCCAAAGAAGGCGACCAGGAGGGCATCGCCGCCGAACTTGAGCAGGTCGCCGCCCTGGCCGGCGGTGACGTCCAGCATGGTGGTGAAATAGTCGCCCACGATGTTGGTGATCTTTTCCGCGCCCTCCTCGCCCCGTTTAGAGAGTCGCTCCGACATGGCCGTAAAGCCGGAAATGTCGGCGAACATGATGGTCGCCTCGCGGAATTGCCCGCTGACTCGGCCTGGTTGGGGATCGCGCAATTGCTCTTCGACCAGGTAGCGAGGCAGGTAGGTGGATACTGCGTGCAGGAGCGCGTCCAGGTGGGTGGCGCAGGGGCGAGCTGTCATCAGGCTGGATTGGGCCAGCAGGGCGTTGGCCTGTTGCTCCGGCAGGTAGCGGCGCAGTTGATTCTCGAGTGCTGAGAATGGAGAGTGAGCGTCTGCTTGCATAGAGCATCCTCGATGAGCAGCGCTTGGCGCTGCACAAACTTCTAGGGCTGCTGTTTCTGAACCATCCGCACGCCGGATCGCCAGATCCGGCGGGTAGTTACCATTGCCAAATCAATCATACCATAAAATGTGGATTTTGTGAGTGACGGTTGTGTTACGGTTTGCCCAGAGCGACAGTTATAGGATACACCAGAAGACCTATCCTTTCAATCGCACTTTGATACTATTGGCAGTGGTGGCGGACTTGGATTATAATGGGGGAAAACTGGATGAAGGTGAGGAATGGCGATGAGTGTCGAGTTCTTACAGGAGATTGACACGTTGGCAGAGAGCCAGGGTGGAGCGCGTATCATCCATCTCCGGGATGTGCGTGAGTTGGCTGCCAATCACGACTGCTCGATTCGAGAGGTGGAGTTGGCGGCGCTGGGGGCTGGCGTCGTTCCCTGGCGCTACCTGCGTAATCTGGGCACGGTTGGCATGGAGGGACAGGCCGCGCTACTGCGAGCCACGGCGGCGGTCGTGGGGCTGGGTGGGCTGGGGGGATACGTCACCGAGGCGCTGGCCCGCATGGGGGTGGGGCGGTTGATTCTGATAGACGGCGACCTTTTCGAGGAGCACAATTTCAACCGGCAACTCCTGAGCGCCGAGGCCAAACTGGGCGCCAGCAAGGTCGAGGTGGCCCGGCAGCGCGTCGCCGAGATCAACGGAGCTGTGAACGTGATCGGCCACGCGCTGATGCTCGACCGCGAGAATCTCCCGCAGCTACTGGAAGGGGCCGACGTGGTCGTGGACGCGCTCGACCGCTTGCCCACCCGCCTGATCCTGCAAAAGGGAGCGCAGGCGCTGGGTATTCCGATGGTGCACGGCAGCATCGCCGGTTACCTGGGACAGGTGATGACCATCTTACCCGGCGACCCCGGCCTGCGTGGCCTGTATGGAGATGGGGAGTTGCCGCAGCAGGGGTTGGAGGCGCAACTGGGCACCCCGGCAGCGACGCCGATGGCAGTGGCCGCCTGGGAGGCGCAGGAGGTCGTGAAAACCATAACCGGCCGGGGAGAACTGCTACGCAACCGGCTGCTGGTGCTGGATATGGAATCAGGCGCGATCGAGATTTTGCGCCTGGGGTGAAGTGAGGAAAGATGCTCAAACTTGAGACTTTGGCCGTCGGCGATTACGGGACCAATTGCTACCTGCTGACATGCCCGGAGACCGGCCGGGCGCTGTTGGTGGACCCCGGCGCGGACGCGGAGTCTATACTCGAACTGTGCGCGGGCGCGCAGGTGGGCCGCATCCTGCTCACCCACGGCCACTTTGACCACACCCTGGCATTGGATGAGGTGCGGGAGGCGCTGGGCGTGCCTGTGGGAATCCACCCGGCCGAAGCGGCCGCGTTTGGCATCCGGGCAGACTTTGAACTGCGGGACGGCGGGCGGCTGTGGGTGGGACGCTGCTACGTGCGCCTAGTCCACGTGCCGGGCCATACCCCCGGCAGCGTGGCCCTGCGCTTTGACCGGCGCGCTGTCGTGGGGGACGCGATCTTTCCCGGTGGCCCCGGTCACACCAACTCCCCCGAGGCGCTCCAGACAGCTTTGCTCAGTCTACAGCGCACCGTATTCACTTGGCCCGACGAGACTAGTCTCTACCCCGGTCACGGCGATTCCACCACCGTGGGGGCCGAGCGGTCTGCCTTCCAAGAGTTCCTGGCCCGCCCCCGCCCGTCAGAGTTGTGCGGGGACGTGACGTGGCAACCGCCGGGTGGCGCAAACTTGTAGGGCGGGTTTCTTGCCCGCCATCAGCAGGGCGCGTATGGAAACGCGCCCCGCGATGTTGGGAAGATGCATTGCTTTCTTGGCACCTTTTGTGTCCCTGGTGGTTCAGAAATGGGGACATCTGGATGCTTACGTTTAAGGAGCCATCTCTGCCACCGTCTCCCCGTCCAGCTTTTCCACCGTGGCCACCAGCAGTTGCAGCGCCCGGTCGTAATCGTCCCGGTGGATGATGGAGGCGTGGCTGTGGATGTGGCGGGAGGGAACCCCCAGCACGACCGTCGGCACGCCGGTGCGGTGCAGGTGAATCTGCGAGCCGTCGGTCGCTCCACCGAGCATCGTCGAGAATTGGAGCGGTATCTCCAATTCCTCGGCCGTCTCGATCACCAGGTCGCGCAGGCCCAGGTTGGGGATCATGCGGGCGTCCAGCAACCAGAGGGTGGGCCCTGCCCCCAGTTTTACGTCCGATTCCTCCGGCGTGATGCCGGGCACGTCACCGCAGATGTCCGCTTCCAGGATGATGGCCAGGTCTGGGTTGACCATCTCGACGCTGGTTTTGGCCCCACGAGACCCGACTTCCTCCATCGCTGTGGCGACGCCGTAGAGCACGTTGGGGTGGGGGGCTTGGGAAAAGTGGCGCAGGGCGTCAATCGTCAGCGCTACGCCGACGCGATCGTCGAACGCCTTGCTCATATAGGATTTGCCGTTCGCCATGACCTGGAAAGTTGTGGTGGGTACGGCCGGATCTCCCAGCCGCACGCCG
The DNA here is from genome assembly GCA_964393895.1 of uncultured Anaerolineales bacterium. GTDB lineage: Bacteria > Chloroflexota > Anaerolineae > B4-G1 > B4-G1 > B4-G1. The sequence goes on from CAYMWP010000022.1 coordinate 19,292, forward strand.
GCCTCTTCTACCTCTTCCTTAGAGGTCGCGCCGATGTCAATGTACATGTCCTTCTTTTCCACCATCTTTTTCCGCTCGTCGGCAGGGAGCATGTGGGGCGGCTTGGCCCCGATGATGCCGGCGAGGTCGCCCCGGTGGGTCTTGACGATGACTTGCTGGCCCAGGAGCACCTGATCCCACCAGCCGCCCAGGGGGTGGAACTTGAGGAAGCCTTCCTTTGTGATGTGGTGAACCATAAAGCCGACCTCGTCCATGTGGCTGGTCAGCATCACGCGTGGCCCGATCTCTCCCTGGCGGCAGATCAGGCTGCCGACGCGATCCTGTTCGATGGCGCCCAGTGGTTCCAGGTAGCGGCGCGTGAGGGCGCGGATCTCGGCCTCGTACCCCGGAACGCCGTGCGCTTCGGTGAGTTCACGTAGCAGTTGTTGTGTCCGGTCCATTTGACCTCCTGGTGTTTTTGCAAGAGATGGTACTCGATTTCGCCGGATTTGTCCAGCGGAGGATAGCAGAAAAGAAACCTGGTTTCTCTTGAGCAGTGCTACAGAAACTCGGTGACGCTCACCCGCGTGTAGATTTCCCGCTGCTCCAACTCCTTGAAGAAGGGCACAGGATCGAGCACTGCCTCGGGGGGATGGACGCCCGGCGGGATGCGCCCCTCGGCCAGCCAGATGGCCGCGCGGGCCGGGGCCACGCCCGTGGGCAGCGCCCCCTTGCAGGTCAGCGTGCCCAACCGGTAGGTGATCTCCTTCCCATCTTTCGTCCCCCGCACCTCGGTGACGATCTCTTTGACCCAATCCGGCGGCTGCGTCTTGGGCGGAGCCAAAAAGTCGGTGATGGGCGGGACGTAATCGGCCATCAGCGCCACCAGCAGATCGCGCGGCACGACCGATTGTCCCTTCACGTTCACCGCATCCCGCCCGGCGAAGCCAAAATCGGCCAGCACGCGCACCTTTTCCACCGTCTCCTGCGCCATGCCCCAGTAGTTAATCTTGAAGAAAACCTCCTGCACGCCCTTGTCCTGGAAAGTGACCGGCAGCGTGGCGACCTCGGAGTGGAGCGAGAGGTGCATCGGCAGCAGGCCCAGGGGCGGGGCGAACCAGTAATCCTCGAACTCGCTCAGCGGCTCACAGGGCACGAACTCGCCATCGCGGTAGACCATCGGCGGCTCGGTCAACTCGTCCACGATGGTGGGGACGGCGTAGGTGAAACGCACATCGTCCGGCGGGGGCGGCTTGATGCCGTCATAGATGCGGATGTATTCGATGGTGTCCAGCCGGTCGGCGGCGTAGCGGGCCTGGACGTTGGGCACGCCCGGCGCCGACCCCATCCCCAACACCGCGCTCACCCCCGCCTCGGCGAAGCGGTCGCTCAACTTTAGTTGCTTGCGGGTGGTGTGGAAGAGGCCGCCCATATCGGTGTAGCAGGCGCCCGCTTCCAGACAGGCCTCCATCACCGGCAGGTTGGTGTAGTAGACGGTCGCGTTGAGGCAAGTATCCGCCCCTTGGAGCAGACCGACCAGCGCATCTTGATCGTTCAAATCCACTTGCTGGAGCGTGGCCTTGTCACTGCCGACGGTCTCCGCCACCGTGCGGGCCTGGACCATATCCCGGTCGGCGATGACCACTTCACCGACCCGCTGGTCGCCCGCCAGGTCTTGAACGGCGATGCAGCCCATCTTTCCTGCGCCGCCCAACACGATGATCTTCATAGTATTCTCCTCGTAAGATAGAAAGAAACCAGGCTTTTCAGAAAAAACCTGGTTTCTAAAACTGGTTTAAAGGCTCAAGTCGTCCGCCACCCAGCCGAGGGCCAACTCCTCCAACTTGGCCCGCGTCGGACGGCCGCTCTCGTCCCACCCTGCCATGCGGTAGTAGAGCGATTTTGCAGTCTCCACTTCCTCGGCGGTGACCGCCACCCCGTCGGATTTGCCGCCCTGTAATGGAACCAATAGCTTGGGCGGCACGGTGTCCGCTTCCGCGCCGGTTCCCTCGCGGGCATTAAAGGCGCGCATCAAGTTGAGCCGTCGCTCGCCCACCTTCATCAACTCCCACAGGCTGACGTTCCAACCCGTGACCCCGCGCACGGCGTCCACCAGTTGGCTGGGGCCGTAGAGGTGCCAGGACGGGCCAAAGACAAACAGACAGACGCTGATAGAGTCCATGGCGCTGTACATGCACTGGGTGTAAAAGGCATAGCGTACCTTCTCGCCGTTCAGCACGTCTCCCGGCTGTGGATCCAGCAAGTCCAGTTCCGCCATGCGGTCGGGGTACCAGCCGTAGCAGTCGTCGTGCTCGCTCGACTCGTGGTCGGCGCCAAAGGGATTGACGGCGTAGATGAGGGCCAGGCTGCGCTTGACCTGGGGCATGTGGGCCGGCAGTTCGTGCTTCTTGACCGCTACCACCAACTCTTGGCCCACGCCCAGCGCCTCGGCGGCGCGGGCGGAACCCTCTCCCAACACGCGCCCGAACCCCTCCCGCTTGCCGATGAGTTCCACCATCTGTACCATCGCCTCGGCGTTGCCAAAGCGTAGGACGACGCCGCCCGTATCCTCCACGGTGAGCGACCCCCGCTCAAAGCAGTCCATTGCCCAGGCGACCGTCGCGCCGCAGGAGATGGTGTCCATCCCGTACATGTTGCACAGTTGGTTGGCGCGGGCGATTGCTGCCAGGTCGGAGACGGAGCAGTAGGAGCCCATCGTGGCGACCGTCTCGTACTCCGGGCCACCGTAGCGGGGATCCACCAGAAACGGCCCCTCGGTTACCTCGACCACCCGCTTGCAGCGTACCACGCAGCCGAAGCAGGTATCCCGCTCTTTGAGGATCGTTTCGGCCATGCGCTGCCCACTTATGGCCTCGGCCCCCTCGAAGGCGCCGCTCGACCAGTTGCGGGTGGGCAGTCCACCTTTCTCGTCCTGCGAGGGCACGATCTCGGCCGTGCCCGCCAGTCCCATCCCGTATATGTCCGAGTCCTCAAAGTTGTCGGCGCCCCACTTGGCGACTGCCTTCACCGCGTCGGGGTCGGCCAGTGCAGGCCGGTTGCGCCCCCGGACGGCCACCGCTTTGAGGTTCTTGGAACCCATCACCGTCCCCATTCCAGTGCGTCCGTTGGCCCGATTGGCGCCGCTGATCAACGCGCCGAAGCGCACCCCTTTCTCGCCTGCCGGGCCGCACTGGAGCACCTGAATGCGCTCGTCGTCCAGTTCCTCCCGGATGGCGTCTTCCACGTCGGCGGTGAACTTGCCCCAGAGATGGGCCGCGTCTCGCAGCTCTGCCTCCCCGTCGTACAGCCACAGATACACGGGCTTTGCGGCCCGGCCTCGGATCACGATGCCATCGAATCCGGCCGCCTTGAGCTCCGCCGGCCAAAATCCACCGGACTGCGAGTCACCGACGAGGCCGGTGACGGGCGACTTGGCCGTGGCAGTGACGCGCGATTGGCCGGAGAAGGGCGCACCGGTGACGACGCCCGTCATCAGGCTGAGCGTGTTCTCCTGCCCCAGCGGGTCGGCGCCGGGCGGGGTGTGCTTGAGGAGGTAGTAGACGCCCATCGCGCTCCCGCCCATGTACTTGCGGTAGAAAGCCTCTCCAGGCTCCTCCACCTCGAGTTTGCCCGTCGTCAAGTCAACGTGCAAGATTTTGTCGTGGTATCCGTAAGCCATAGCGACCTCCATTTGATGTTTTACGTTTCACGTTTGACGTTTTACTTCCCTCACCGCTTCCTCAAACGCCGTCAGCGTCTCGGCGATCACCGGCTCGCTGTGGCTGTAGCAGAGGAACCAGGGCTCGCGGCCGTCGCTATCGGGCATGATGCCTCGCTCGATCAGGGCCATTGCCAAGCGCTCGTAGAGGGCGCCGTCTCCAGCGCAATAGGCGCGAAAGTCGGTTGGCTCCTCCTCCACCCCGAGGATAAAGCTGAACATTGGCGGCAGTCCGGTCATGCAGTGAGGGATGCCGGCGCGGGTCAGAATTTCGTCAATGCCGCCCATCAACTTTTGGCCGTTCTCAAAGATGGTCTCGATGATGGGCTGAGTTTCCAGTATCTCCAGTGTCGCGTTCGCCGCGGCCGCGCCGGCGACGTTCCCTGAGTAGGTGCCGCCGTGAGCCACACTGCCGTACCCGATGACGGACATCACCTCTTCCTTCCCGCCAATCGCAGCGATGGGAAAGCCGTTGCCCATCGCCTTGGCGTAGGTGACCAGGTCGGCCCTGACGCCAAAGTATTCCTGCGCCCCGCCGTTGGCGATGCGGAAGCCGGTCTTGACCTCGTCAAAGATGAGGATGATGCCGTACTTGGTGCACAGCTCGCGCACCTTTTCCAGCCAGCCGGGCTGAGGCAGGATACCGGCGGCGTTGCCCAGCATCGGCTCCACAAAAATGGCGGCCAGCTCGTGCCAGCGGGCCTCGACCGTCTCCTCCAATATCTCCAAGTCGTTAAAGGGCAGGTTGATGACGTATTGGCGGATGCCCTCCGGGATGCCAGAGCTGGACTGCACGTTGATGGGGTTGCGGCGGGAACCCAGTGCGCTGGCCGGTACCCCGGCCGTGCTGAAGAGCACGTAATCGTGCATGCCGTGATACTGGCCCTCGAACTTGATAAAGCGCTCCCGGCCCGTGTAGCCGCGGGCGACGCGCAGCGCGTGCATCGTCACCTCGGTGCCAGTGTTGCCCAGGCGCACCTTGTCCACGCCGGTCATACGGACGAGCTGCTCGGCTACCTGGATCTCCACAGGGGTGGTCCAGGCAAAGAGCGTGCTATCTTGGATCGCCGTGGCTACCCGTTTCACAACTTGTGGGTAGGCGTGGCCCAGGATGACGGGGCCAAAGGCCAGCCGGTAATCAATGTACCGGTTTTCGTCCATATCCCAGATGTGGGCCCCCTCACCCCGCATGACCACCAGCGTGTCCTCGTCCCCCCAGTAGCGAAAGTTCGAGTTGACGCCGTGGGGGATGAACTGCTTTGCTTTCTGGAACGAGGCGCGTGTTTGAGTCAAATCGCGTGTCATATTACTCTCCTTTACCTGCTGAGACCCTAAATGTTTCAGAAAAGTATCCTTTCAAAAAGTTGGGGGGAGGGCGGAATGGTATTCCGCCCTACATTACCCCGGTTTATTGAGATGATACTCAGAAAGCCTTTAGGGCCTGGCGTCCAGCAGCGATTGTAGCTTGACCTGGCGCTTGTTCCTCTTTTTGGCCACTCGCTTGAACGCCATCGGTATGGTGGCCAGCAGTGATTCCGACCGCCGGGCCACCTCCAGGTAGAACTCGCAGGCTTTCTCTTCGAGCGCAAGGGCCATCTTCAAGGCATCGGCGTAGCCAACGTCCTCCGCCAGCGCCGTCTCGACGACGTAATCCGCCAGGTTCATACCTTCGAAGGCGTAGCTGGCTTCCAGGGCGTCCGAGATGGTCTCCTGGTAGGTTCTGACCACCCAAGTCTTGTGCTTCTCGCCAGCCTCGGCAAAGGCCGAAAATGTCTCCCTGTTCTCCGGCCATCGCTCGGCCAACTCGCCGTAAAAGGTCGAGGATCTGTTCTCGAGCTCTTCGGTAAAGCTGACGATGGCGGCAGCGGTTAGACTTCCGTTTGCCATTAGAACCACCTCTGGATGACGACTTTGCTCTCTGTGAAGAAACGGATCGCCTCCCGGCCCTGCCCGTGCAGCGTGCCGAAGAAAGAGTCCTTCATGCCGCTAAAGGGGAAAAAGGCCATCGGGGCCGCGATGCCGGTGTTGATGCCGATGTTGCCACACTCGACGTTGTACTGGAACTCGCGCGCCCATTTGCCGTTTTGGGTGAATATGGAGGCGGCGTTGCCAAAGGGGACGTCGTGGATCATATCTATGGCCTCGGCCAAATTCCTGGCCCGCATCATGTTTGCCACCGGTCCAAAGATCTCTTCCCTGGCGATGGCCATGTCGAGCGTCACGTCCTCGAAAACGGTCGGGCCGATGAAGCAGGTATCGGGTAGGTCGTTCACCAGCTCGAACTGCCGGCCGTCGAGCGTCAGTGTGGCCCCTGCCGCGATGCCTTTTTCGATATAGTTCAGCACGTTCTGCTTTTTCTTTTCGTCGCGGATGGGCCCCATGTGGACCGTGTCGTCGAGGCCGTACCCCATCCTTATCTTTTTGGCTGCGGAGACGAACGCATCCACCACTTGCTCGTAAAAGGCGTCGTACTCTTGCTCGCTTAACCCCTCGCCGACGATGACCAGGTTGGCGTTAGCCAGGCAGCGCTGGCCGGTGTTGCCGTAGAACGAGGTCATACACGCGGCTATCGTCCTCTCCAGGTCGGCGTCCGGCATCACCAGGGCAAAGTTCTTGGCGCCGCACATGGCGATGACGCGCTTGCCGGTCTCGCCGCACCTTTTGTAGATGACGTCTCGGCCCACCGGCGTTGATCCAACAAAGCACATGCCCTTGATATCGGGATTATCCAACATCCCCGATACGACCGTGCGCCCGCCGTGGACAATGTTCCACACGCCCGGCGGAATGCCCGCTTCCTCCGCCAATTCGGCAATCTTGACCTGGCTGATGGGGTCCTCGCTGGAGGGCTTGAGGACGATACAGTTTCCGGTAGCGACGGCAAACGGGGCGAACCAGAGCGGCACCATGAAGGGAAAGTTGAAAGGTCCAATGATCCCGAACACCCCCAGCGGCTGCCGGATGAGGTACTCGTCCATGCCGGTGGCAATGTCCTCCAGGTTGTAGCCCATCATCAGCGATGGGATACCCGTTGCCACCTCGACCATCTCGATCCCACGCCGGGTCTCGCCGCGAGATTCGTCAATCGTCTTGCCGTGCTCCATCGTCTGGATGCGGCTCACCTCCTCGAAATGCTCCTCCAGCAGTTGCTTCATCCGGAAGAGGCAGCGCACGCGGGCCAGAGGAGGCGTCCGTCGCCAATCGGGGTAGGCCTCCTGGGCCGCCTCCACCGCCTCGTTGATCTCGCCCTCGGTCGAGATGGGGACGGTGGCGATAGCCTTGCCGGTGGCCGGATTGACGACGCCCTTCCGCTCTCCTTCCGACTCGACCCACTCGCCGTCAATATAGTTCCTGAGATGTAGTGGTTCCTTGATAGGTTCTTCTAGCATTGTCATTTTTGTGTACTCCTTGTGTGAATTTACGAATCTACGAATTTACGAGTTTAGCACTTTGCCCAGCCCCAGTTCCCGCGCCCGCCGGTAGACCTGGGGCAGGATGGCGGCGTACTCGCCCCAGATGCCCAGCGCGATGTAGGTGATGACCTCGTCGGGCGACTCGCGGCCCGGCTTGCGCCCCCCTACAATGTCGGGCCACTCGGCGTGCACGTCCCCGAAACCGAAACGCCCCTCCGCAGCCAACATCTTTAGCTCCGGGATGCGCGGGCTGACGTACTGCCAGTTATCCACGATCACCTTGTCGGCCGCGGTGATGACGTCCAGCGTCACTTCCTGGTAAGAGCCTAGCCGGGCGACGAAAGCCCCCGGACGGAGCCAGGCCCGTTCCACCACTGGCAGATTGCCGGTGGTGACTGTAAAGACGACGTCCGCCTCGCGCACGGCTCGCTCCCGTTCCTCCAACGGAACGGGCTCTACCGGGAAGTCGAACTCTGACTGCAATTCGGCCACGTAAGCCTCTGCTGCCTGGGGCAGGATGTCCACGACATAAGCGTGACGCAAATCAAAGCGGCAGGCCAGCGCCCGCAGGTGCATGCGGCCCAGCGTCCCCGCGCCAAAGATGGTCGCAGTGTCCGTCTCAGGGCGGGCCAGGTATGCGGTGGTCACGGCGGTAGAAGCGCCGGTTTTGAGGGCCGTGATCCAACCACCGTCCATCAGGCAGGCCGGTAGCCCTGTCTCGGCGTCGAACAGGAGCACCATCGAAGAAGTCGTCCCGCAGTCGAATTGCTCCGGGTTGCCGGGAAAGTAGCTAAAGGTCTTGACGAAAGCCAGTTCCTCGCCCAGCAGGTAGCCGGAGAAGGGCTTGATGAAACCGTTTTCGCCCACGTTCATGTAGAACTTGCTCCCGGCGACCTTGCCGGCCGCGTCAGCCTGGATGCCCTTCTCGGCCAGATCCACTCCCTCGGCGACGGTTATGGTTTGCTGTACATCCTCTTCGGTGAGGTACAAGATGGATTCAGGTATAGGCATTTTGCTCCTTGCTACAGGTGCCCCGGTATGTGTATGGCGATTTTGCAGACCTCGCTTCCCTGGAGCACGCTTTCCAGCACTTGGACTCTGATGGGGCGTTGTAGAATTTCTTCCCAAATACCCTGGTATAAACCTGCTCCACAATAGCAGTACGTCGGCGGAATGGTTTCATTTGCTCAAAGTCTCGTTCTTTTGACATTCCACGTTCTCTTTTCGACTTTGCTGGCCAATGGCTTCTCTGTGCGCCTTCAAGGATGGCGCTAGAAAATCGCTTCCTCCAGCGCATCCTTGAAAGTCGCTAGAGCTTTATCTATCTGCTTCTGGGTGACCGTCAAAGGCGGGATCCAGCGGACGGTGTTGCCATACGATCCGCAGATGAGGATGAGCAATCCCCGCTTCAGGCAGCCCTGGCCCACTGCTTTTGCCAGATCGGTGGCGGGGGAGCCATCGCCATCGGTGAACTCGGTCCCGATCATCAAGCCCAGCCCGCGCACGTCCCCAATGACGGGGAATTCGACCTGGAGCGTCCGCAGCCGCTCCATCAGATACGCACCCATACGGGTCGCGTTCTCCAGCAGCCCCTCCTCGCGGATGACGCGCACCGTGGCAGCGGCGGCGGCGCAGGCGACGGCGTTACCGCCATAGGTGCCGCCGTGAGAGCCGGGGATCCACTTTTCCATCAACTCGCGCCGGGCGGCGACCCCCGAGAGCGGTAGGCCGGAGGCCAGCCCTTTGGCCATCGTCATGATGTCCGGGGTCACGTCAAAGTGCTCCATGGCGAACCACTTGCCGGTGCGCCCAAAGCCCGACTGCACCTCGTCGGCGATCAGGAGCATGTTGTGCTCGTCGCAGATGTGGCGCAGCCCCTTGAGGAACCCAGGCGGCGGCACGACGTATCCGCCCTCCCCCAGTACCGGCTCAATCAGAATAGCGGCTGTCTCTGAAGGAGCGGTCTGGGTCTTGAGCAGGAATTCGACTTCCTGCAGGCAGAACTTTTCGGTCTCCTCCGCGCTCCAGCCGTACCGGTAGGCGTAGGGATACGGAGCGACAAATACTCCGGCCGGCAAAGGTTGGTAGCCGACCCGGTAGATGGTCTTGGATGTGGTGAGGGCCATTGTCAGGGCGGTGCGCCCGTGAAAGCTGCCCTGGAAAACGATGACGTTCGGCTTGCCGGTGGCGTGGCGGGCCAGCTTGACCGCTCCCTCCACCGCCTCCGCGCCGCTGTTGGAGAAGAAAAAGCAATCCAGCTCTTTCGGCACCACCGTCCGCAGTTCCTCCGCCAGTTCAAGGAGCGGGGGGTGGAAGATGATGTTGGCCTGACCGTGCAAGAGTCTGGCCGCCTGTTCCTGGACCGCCCGCACCACCTCCGGATGGCAATGGCCGGTGTTGGTCACGCCGATGCCGCAGGTAAAGTCCAGGTAACGGGTTCCGTCCTGATCGTAAACGTAGGCCCCCTCCGCTCGCTGCGCCACGATGGGCGTGTAGCGCGTCCAGACGGGGGAGATGTGGTGGTGATTGTCCATAGTTTTCTCCTTTGAGTCGCAGGTCGCAGGTTGCAAGTCTCAAGTCGTGCGGCCCTGGGCGATTTGGTGGTCAATGGAAGCGATAAAGCCGGTCAGGACGCGACCTGTCTCGGCTCGTTGCCCTTAGATCATCCGCTTTCTGCCAGGCGATGATCTTGCGAAAGTTTCTCGCCATTACTTCCCTCCCTCACTCACTCGCCGCTTGTGACCTCGTGGATCTCGATGCCGCGCTTGCGCAACTCGGCGAAAAAGGTGTCGGGATCAATGGCCGTCTCTGGCGGTACGACGCCCCTCACCTCAATGTCGCCCCGGGCGATCATCTGCACACCGATGCTGAGCGGAATGGCAATGTTCTTGTAATAGGCCGCCGGCCCGCCCCATTCCTCCATCGGTGGGTGGCGGTTCCAGAGCGTGACCTTGATATCTTGCCCATCCCGCTTACCAAAGACATCTACCACCAGGCCGTAGGCCCACAGCGGGGTCTCTTTGCTCTCTGGTAGTGCGAGTAGGATTTCGTACATCATCTCGAACGCGGTGGTCTCGATCCCTTTGATGGTGATAGGTTCTTCGCTGTAGAGGCCGGATTCGAGCATTGCCTTTGCCAGCCGCATAGCGTGAGGTGGAAAGCAGCCGCGCACCGAGACCGCTTTCGCCCCCAAGCTCTTGGGCATAGTGCGCGTCTCTGGGTGCGGGATGTAGCAGACCTCCTGTTCGCCGATGGGCCCGGGAAAATTCACCGTCTTGAGCCCCTCGAAGGGGCCGACCCAGTGGAACTTGCCATTCTCATAGTACGTCCGCTCCTCGGTCTGGGGATGGAATTCCCAGAGAAAGGTGATGAGCAAGCCGGGAGCGGGGGCCGGGCAGCGGAAGGCGGCAAAGTTGATCTGTACCTCGTCCACCTCGTCCATCTGATCCGCGCCCCGCCGGGCCATGGCGTTGGTGATACCGGGGGTCGCGCCCATGCCGGGGATGAATACGATGTTCTTTTCCCTCGCGGCTGCGTCGTAATCCCACTGATCCTCTTCGGTGGAGACGTCCAGGCCGCTGACGCCGGCCTCGACGCATGCCCTGGTCACGGCCATATCGTACTTCCAGGGCAACCCGTTCAGGATCACGTCAAAGTCCTTAAAGAGCTTGACCATTCCCGCATAGTCCTCGGCATCCACTTTCAGGACCTGGACGCGGGGGTCGCCAATCTCGGCGGCCAGTTGCTCCGCCGCTGCGACATTATAGTCGCCAATCACGATCTGGTCAAAGTCGGAGAACTCGGCCAGGTCGCGGGTGGCGTGCTGGCAGACAGCGCCGGCGCCGCCCAATGATAGTACGCGCATTTTTAGTTTCCTCCTATACAAAAGCTGTGGTATTTTCTCTCACAAGGCTCTCCTGCCGTCACGTGCATCTCGCCGACGGTCAGGTCAACGATCACTGAGGCCAGCGTTGCGTTGCGCTCGATCTCGGGCTGACCAGGGTCAGGGTGGCGGCAGATAGATTTGGGATGGTTGAAGTGATCGCGAAAGATGCTCTTGAGCGTCTCGGCGGTGATCTGGCCGGTCTGTGCGCGTAACAGGCGAGTCGCTCGTCCGTAGCGCAAGAGCGTGTGATCCGATGATACGATCCCCACGTCGCCGGCTTGCAGACGCGGCGTGACAAAGTGATTGGTGTGCACCAACAGCCCATCCTGCGGATATAGAAAACCGACATCGGAGGGGACAGCCTCAAAATCAATCGCTTCGCCGTCGGCGTGGGCCAGCAAATAGTTGCCAGAGTCGGCCCGTGTGTCGCGGTAGACGGCGGCGACGGCCAGTCCCAGCCGGGGCGCGTTGATCGCCTCCCGCAAAATGAGGTGGAATGGCACGCCGACGCGCCGGTGATCGTGACGTAAAAAGTTGGTGACCACACCAACGCCGGCGCTGTTGAACCCGATCTTGCCCACCATCCCTGCCTCGGTCAGCGTCAGCACCGTGGGCCGGCCCGGCTGCTTGATCCGCAGCAACACTGCCCCACCGCGCAGCACGTTGGCCCAGTCCCAGTTCTGGGCCACGAGGGTGTGGCCGTCGGCGGTCGCTCCCGGCGCGACGAACAGGGCGGTGCACTCCTCGCGCATAGGGATGGTTCCCATAGATAGGATTTCGGTGCGACAGTTTAGGGCCAGAATGTCGTCCAATGAGACGGATGCGCCGGCGGCGATGCCGCGCATCTCTTCCAGCAGATGAGGGGCGTACCCCTCAATAGGGCGGAGATACCGCCGCGCCTGCTCTGAGGCCGCCGACCGGTCCAGGCCCGCGTCGTGCTCGAATAGCCGCCAGTAGCCTGCCAGATTGAATTGAATCAAGTCGACGGTCTGCTCGCCGTGCTGGACGCCGCGCTCAAAAGGCTCGCCGCTTATCTCGATCAACGGAAATCCGTTCATCTCACTCTACCCCCAGCGATAGCGGACGCCGTGTCCGCCCCGTGGGTAGCGCCAGACGACGGCGCCGCGTGGACAGACCGCCCGGCACGACCCACATTCCAGGCAGCCTTCGCAATTATACACCATCCGGTCATTCTCCCACACGTACAGCCTGGCCGGACAGACGATAGTACAGGGTCGTCCCTCGCATGCCAGGCACAACTCTTTCTGAACCACGATGTGCGGATCGGGGTCGGGTTTGAAGGTCAACGTGTCCAGTTTCAGGTCCAAGCGGGATTCCACTTCTCCGCGCCTCCTACTTTTGCGCCTGCTGCCTGCGCCAGCCGAGGGTGTCTATCCAGGCAGCCAGCCCCAGCGGCCAGCGGACGTACCAGGGGGCCAGTGGCTTGACCAGACTGTGATACGCTTCGCTCCACAGGGAGTAGGGATATTCCTTTTCCATTTCTTCCGGCATCCAATCTTCAAAGTAGCGGCGTGCGATGCGGAGGAGATGGGTCGGGCGTTGGGCCGCGATTTCGCGCTGCCGCTTGTCCCTCTCCCATTCCTCGTGGGCCTCCCGCTGCGTTTTGACCATTCTCTCCTCATCCAACAAGTCCAGGTAGACGGCCAGCGTGGCTCTGGAGGAATCGCCCTTTTCGCAGGCATACTCGACCGTCCGGGCGGCCGCCGCCCCGCTGGCCATAGCCGGCCATGACCCCACACCTTCGGTGGTCATGAACTTGCCTGCGTCTCCGGCCAGCAGCACGCCGTCCCCGTACAGGCAATCGAGGTCGGCCACGCCGCCCCAGGGAATGAGGTGCGCCTGGTACTCGCGCAGGACGGCCCCCTGGATCAAGCGGGCGATGTACGGGTGGCGCTCGCGGGCGGCCAGCACGTCATGGTTGGGCATGCCGCACGCCTGCAATACGTCGAGGGGCACCTCTGTGGTCATAGAGACCGAATCCCGGTTAGTGTACATCTCTGTGTAGTAGACGCCCTTGTGTTCATTGGGGCCTGAGACGGTTCCGGTGAAGAGCGAGAGTACCCCCTCGCCCGGCCGCAGGGTGAAACGCTCCTCGATGACGTCGGCGGGCAGGTCGAGAATCTGCCGCACGATCAACGACACATCTTCGGGCGACGGTGGAGCGCGCAGTCCCGATCTTTCGGCCACCGTCGAGTTCACCCCGTCGGCGCCGATGACAACCCGCGCCCGCAGGTCGCCGCGCACAGTGCGCACCCCGGCCACGCGCCCGTCCTGCCACAACAGGTCCTCGACCAGCGTCGCGGTGAACAGTTCCGCACCGGCGTCCACTGCCTCTTGCGCAAACCAGGCGTCGAATTGGGAGCGGAACACGGTGAACAGCAACGAAGGATCGTTACCTTCCCGGTAGCGGCGCAGGGCAGGCAGACGGAGCACCTCATCCTCGCCCAAGATGTATCCCTCGTACCCGATGATGCGTCGCTGCAGGGGTGCTCGCTGGCAAAAGTCCGGGACGAGGGTACACAGTTTCTCCGCGACGAGCACGCCGCTCATCACGTTCTTTTCGCCGGGGCGGGCGCCGCGCTCCAGGAGCACCACGTCGAGTCCGTCGCGGGCCAGTTGCAGCGCCGCCGCCGAGCCGGCCGGTCCCGCACCGACTACGATGCAATCGTGGATGTGCTCGACCATGTCAGAGTCTCATAAACCTATGACGCTCTTCTTCCGCTTCTTGTTGGGACCCTAGTACGGGTACCACCACTCCTTCACCCCGCCCTCGATGTCCCAATGCACGTGCTTGGTCTGCCAGAACTCTTCCAACCCCTCCTCCCCCAGTTCCCGGCCCAGGCCGCTCATCTTCATCCCGCCGAAGGGGCCGGCATAGTTGTCGGTGAGGGGATCGTTGATCCAGATGGAGCCGGCCCGCACCGCCTCGTAGAAGCGGCGCACTTTGCGCGCGTCGTGGGTATACAGGCAGGCTCCCAGACCGTATTCGGTGTCGTTGGCCAGGGCGATGGCCTCGTCGAAGGTGTCGTAGGCCATGATGGGGATGCACGGGCCAAAAGTCTCCTCGCGCATGATCTTCATACTATGGTCAACGCCCACCAGCACGGCCGGCTCGAGGAAGAAACCGCGTTCCATATCCGCCGGCCGCTTCCCGCCGACCAGCACTCGAGCCCCCTTGGCTACCGCGTCGGCGATGTGCTCCTCTACCTTGGCCCGGTAGGGCTCGCCGATCATCGGCCCCACGTCGGTGGTCGCTTCTGTACCCGGTCCCAGCCGCAAGCGGCTCACCCGCTCGGCCAGTAGTTCGGCGAACTGGGGCAGCATCGGGCGGGGGACGTAGACCCGCTCCGTCGAGGTGCAGACCTGGCCGGCGTTGATCAGCGCGGCGTAGGCCAAGGCCTCCACCGCCGCTTCCAGGGGCGCGTCGTCGGCGATGACAAAGGGGTCCTTGCCTCCCAGTTCCAGGTGTAGCTTTTTCATCTGCCCGGCGGTGACGCGGGCGATGTGCTGCCCCACGGCCGTGGAGCCGGTGAAGGCGACCACCGGCACGTCCGGGTGGGTCACCAGCGCGTCGCCTACCTCTCGGCCTCGCCCGGTGATGACGTTCACGACCCCCGGTGGAAAATGGTCAAAGGCCAGTTCGACTAGCGCCAGCGTGGTGAGGGGCGTCAGGCTGGCCGGCTTGACCACGACGGTGTTGCCCGCCGCCAGCGCCGGGGCGAGCTTCCATACCAGCAGGAGAATGGGATAATTCCACGGCACGATGCAGCCGACCACGCCGTAAGGCTCCTTGAGCACCAGGGAGAGCTGGCCCACGTCCGGGGAGGGAAGCACACGGCCCCGGGTGTGGCGACCCAGTTCGGCATAGTAGTCGAGGGTGTTGAGCGACCAGTCAATTTCCTCCTCGTTCTCCGGGAGGGGTTTGCCCTCCTCCAGGGTGAGAAGCCGCACCAGTTCATCGAAATGCTCCCGCATCTTGGCGGCCGCCTCGTGCAACATCTGCGCCCGCTCCACGGCGGTGGTTTGCCGCCAGGTGAGGAAGGCCGCCTTCCCCGCTGCCACCGCCCGCTCCACGTCCTCCGGCGTGCCGGCAGGCACCGCGTCCAGCACCTCCTCGGTGGCGGGGTCGGTGACCTCGATGGTTTGCTCCGAGGTCGAGTCGGCCCATTCGCCGTTGATCCAAATTCTCATTGTTCGCCTCCTCTCGAGTCACCGAGTGCATAAACTTGAATCACGGAGAGTGCACTTCCAAGTGCAGCGATGCATAAATTCGTTCCGCTTTGCGCCGGCCCGCACCGCGGGCTGATTCTCAGCCATAGAAGAGGCGGCGCTAGGCCCACAAATTGGCCGAAAAGTGCCCTAACACCGGCTCTTTAAGCCGGTGTGAGTGTGAAAAACTCGGCACGAATTTACGGCAGTCTGCACTAAGTCTCCGCGTCCTCTGTACCTCTGGTGAGATGAGCTTTTAGTGGTTAGACTCCCTGTCACAGCGCCCATGCTTCTGGAACAAGATGCTCCCTACCTCAACACCCGATGCACCGCCCGCACCGGTCCTGGCAGCGCGCGCAGGATGAGGTAAATGAGCGCGAATGAGGCCACCAGCATCAGCGTCACTGCCGGAAAACCGAACCGATCGTGCCAGCCCAGAAAGTGGAACAGTGTGTACCCCACCAGGTGATGCAGGATGTAGACGAAAAGCGCAGCCCTGCCCATCACCACCAGTGGCTCCAGCCAGACTGGTTCTCTCTGGGTATAAAGCGCCAACAGCCCGGCGAACAGCAGCAGAACAACGCCGCTGGCAAAAGCCAATTGAGCCGGTTCGGGATGCGAGAACTCTCTCAACCACAGTTCGTCGGGGTCAAAGCGCGCTGCCCAGGGTCGCCCCAGTGTCCCGATAACGATCAGTACCATTCCCAACACCGCCGTCGGCGTCACAAAGTGCAACAGCCGCCCAGCGCGTTTCCCCCACAGATATGCCTCTCCCAGCACTGTTCCACCTAGCGCGTAAGCCATCCAGGGAACGAGGGGAAAGTAGGCTGGCGGCGTTCGCCCATAGACGACGTCGGCCAGGTAGGTCGGCAGAAAGCTCAGGTGGTGCAGGGTGAGCGTTTTCGAGAGCCACATCACCCCCAGCGCCAGAGCCAGCCGCGCCCACCAGTGGGCCGATAAAAGCAACCCACAGACGACGATGGAGAGACCGATGAGTTGGAGAACGTCCCAGTTGGCGACTTCCTCCAATCCCCAGACGGGCGCCCACACTGCCAGGTTGAGCGCAAAGCCCAGGGCCAGGAGCTTGGGCCCTCGCAGGAGCGCGGGTTTCAGGCAGGCTGGAAAGTCTGCCCCACTTTTGCAGCGCAGCACCAGCGATATTCCCACCAGGGTCAAAAAAATGGGGGCTACCAGCTTGGAGAGAAAGTAGAGCGTGGCAAACATATCCGTCCGGCGGGCGGCGGGGGTCAGCCACCACTCCGATTGATGGATGATCATCATCCCGGCGACGGCCAACCCCCGCAGTGCGTCAACAAACGATAGTCGCCTCATCGCTCACAGCGATTATTACTGCCCCGCCTTGACCTCGGTCCAGAACCGTTCGTAAAGCGGCGTGGCCTCGCCCACGTCTTCCAGCCACTCCAACTTGGCCATCACCTCCGCCGGGGGATAGATGGCCGGTTCCTCCAGAATCTCGGCGTCAATGAACTCGGTGGAGGCCGCGTTGGGGCTGGCGTACCAGGTAAAGTTAGAGATGGTCGCTCCCACCTCCGGGCGCAGGAGATAGTTGATGAACGCCTCGGCCGTGTACTTGCTAGAGGCAGATTGGGGGATACACAGATTGTCCGCCCAGATGACGCCGCCTTCCTTGGGGATGGCGTACCAGATGCGCTCGTCCTCCTCGGCAACCATGAAAAAGTCGCCGCTCCAGCCGTGGGCCATTACCGTCTCGTCGGAGCTGATGAGATCCTCGTACTGGTCGCTGTCGTAGGCATAGACCAACTCTTTCTGCTGGGCCAATAGGTCGCGGGCCTCGGTCAGTTCCGCTTCACTGGTGCTGTTGACGGAATAGCCCAGGTACTTGAGCGCCGCGCCCATGGATTCCCGGCTGTCGTTGAGCATGGTGAATTGGCCCGCGTACTCGGAGGCCAATGCAGGATCAAAGATGTAGGCCCAACTGTCGGGCGGCTCGTCGAAAGCATCCCCGTTGTAGCCGATCCCCGTGGTGCCCCACTGGTAGGGCACGCAGTAGACCATGCCCGGGTCGTAGGGCGGGTCGGCGAACTTGGCGTCAATGTTGGTGATGTTGGGGATGTTGTCCTGATCCAATTTGGCCAGGATTCCCTCTTCGATCATGATTTCGACCATATAGTCGGAGGGAACGATGACGTCGTAGCCGGTGGCGCCGGCCTGCAATTTGGCCAAGAGTTCCTCGTTGCTGGCAAAGGTATCCTCCACCACGTGAACCCCGAACTCGGCCTCGAAATCTTCGTATATCTGGGGGTCTATGTACTCGGACCAGTTGTAGACGTGGAGTTCGTCCGCCAGTTTCTGCTCCTCCTCCCCGCCGCCGCAGCCGACTACCAATGCCAACATGCTACTCACGATCAAACCCAGCACCGCGACACGCATAGTGAACTGTTTCATTTTTTCCTCCTAAATTACGTTTTACGGTTACGCCTCACGTTTTACGCCTCACGTTTCACATAATCTCTATCCCGCCACCACCTCCTCTCTGCAGTAGCAGCGATAATAGCACCAGGCCCATCGAGACGACCAGCATCAGGCTGGAAAGTGCATTTATTTCGGGCGTCACGCCCAGCTTGACCATGGAATAGATGCGCAGCGGCAGCGTGGTCGAGCCGGGGCCGGCGGTGAAAAAGGTGATGACGAAATCGTCAATGGAGAGAGTAAAGGCCAACAGCGCCCCGCCCAGGATGCCCGGCATGATCAGCGGTAGCGTGACCCGGCGAAAGGTCTGCCACTCGTTGGCGTAGAGGTCCTGTGCTGCCTCTTCCAACGAAATGTCAAAGTAGGCCAGCCGGGCCCGCACCACCACGGCGACGAACGAGATGTTGAAAGCGACGTGGGAGATGATGATGGTGAGCAACCCCAACTGTATCTTGGTCAGGACGAAAAAGAGCAGCAACATCACTGCCATCGAGATGTCGGGGATGATGATGGGCAGGTAGAGCAGCGAGTCGAAAGCCAGCTTGCCCCAGAAATTATAGCGCTCCATCGCCAGCGCCACCATCGTGCCAAAGATGGTGGAGATGATGGTAGATGCTCCGGCCACGATGAGCGTGTTCTTGAGCGCGGTCCCCAGGGCCGCATTTGCCAGGAGGGTGCCGTACCACTTGAGGGAAAAACCCCGCCACACGGTGGCATACTGGGAAGCATTAAAAGAAAAGACCACCAGAATGACAATGGGGAGGTAGAGAAAGAGATAGCTGGTCACTCCGTGCGCCGCCAGCAGACGACTGCCCCAGCGGCTCGCGCGTTTTTTCCTGGTTCCTGTTCCTTTCATTGTACACTCCTCACGACTCTGCCCCCGAGCGGAAATAGATCAGTGTGCCGAGCAGCATGATCGCCATTAGCACGAAGGAGATGGCCGAGCCAAAGGGATAATCGCGGGCTGACATGAACTGGGAGTAAATCACGTTGCCGATCATGATTGATTTGGCTCCACCCAGCAGGTCGGGGGTGACGTAGGCCCCCAACGAGGGGATAAAAACCAGCACCGAGCCGGCCACGACCCCCGACATTGTCAGCGGGAGCACGACCCGCAGGAAGGAACGCGTCCGGTTCGCGTACAGGTCTTGGGCTGCCTCCACCAGCGAGTAATCGAGCCGCTCAATAGCCGCGTAGCAAGGTAGCACCATGTCCGGCAGCCAGCCGTAGACCAGGCCGACGATGATAGCCAGATCGGTGCCAAAGAGGGGCAACGGGGTCGAGGTGGCTTCTAGCAATGTTCTCCATATCGGCAAGGGTAACGCCGCCGACAGCCAGAGCAGAAAATCGTGCAGGCCGCCGGTCCAAAAGAGGTTGATGAACCCCTGATCCCGCAGCAGCAGCAGCCAGGCGTAGGTGCGGATCAAAAAGTTGGTCCAGAAGGGGACCATCAGTAACAACAACAAGACGTTGCGCCATCGGGACGGGCGGGTGGCGATAAAGTAGGCCAGGGGATAGCCTATCAGTAGGCAGAGCACCGTCGTGACCAGGGCGATGATGACGGTGCGGCCAAAGATGCGCAGGTACAGAGGATCGAAGAAGCGGCCATAATTCTCCAGCGTCAGGTTCCACTTTACGCCGCCATAAGTCCCCCGCTGACCGTAACTGATGGCGAATACCAGCAAGAGGGGGATCAGGAAAAAGACGACGAGCCAAAAGAGGCTGGGGGAGATCAGTGACAATAGACGCCAGGTCTCTCGGCGGGAGCGGGGCTTGCCCTGAGTCTGTAGAAGGGGTTGTGTTTCCATCGCTGTCTCCTACGCCTTGAGAAGCCGGGCCGATTCCGGTTGCCAGTGGAGATAGACCTGGGCGCCTACCGCAAAGCTCGCACCGGCGCCAACGCCGACGTTCTGCTGTCGCACGGTCACAATGCTCCTCTCGGTGAGCCGTACCAGGTAGCGGGTATCGGTCCCGGTGTAAATGACCTCCTCCACGACCCCCGGCACAGCTTGTGGCGTGGGTGGTTCGGCGTGGACGGAGATTTTCTCCGGTCGAATCGCCACCGTGATCTTTTCCCCCATGCCTACCCCTTTCTCCAGGGACGTGTGTATTGGCAGCACGTCGTCTATCGTCACGACGATCTCGTCGGCCCGGCGGCCCTCTGTTCGCCCCTCCAAAAAGTTTGTCTCGCCGATGAAATCGGCCACGAACCGGTTCGCCGGTTGCTCATAGATTCCTTCTGGCCCACCCACCTGCAGCACGTGTCCTTCGTTCATCACCGCGATCCGGTCCGACATGGTCAGCGCTTCTTCCTGGTCGTGGGTCACGTAGACGAACGTGATCCCCACCCGGTGCTGGAGGGCCTTGAGTTCCAGTTGCATCGCCTTGCGCAGTTTCAGATCGAGAGCGCCCAACGGCTCGTCCAACAGGAGAAGCTTGGGCCGGTTGACCAGGGCGCGGGCCAGCGCCACGCGCTGTTGCTGCCCGCCGGAGAGTTGTTCTGGCTTGCGGTTCTCCATGCCCGGCAGTTGGACCATCTCCAACGCTTCCGCAACGCGCTGCCTGATTTCCTCTTTTGAAACCTTGCGCATCTCTAGTCCAAAGGCGACGTTTTGAAAGATCGTCATGTGGGGGAAGAGGGCATAGTTCTGAAAGACGGTGTTGACCGGCCGGCGGTAGGGAGGGGTATCTCCCTGTACGGCCTCGCCGATATAGATCTCTCCGGCAGTGGGCAACTCGAAACCGGCGATGAGGCGCAGGGTCGTGGTCTTGCCGCAACCCGATGGACCTAGTAGAGAGAAGAACTCGCCATCGTTAATGGAAAGCGAGATGTCGTCCACTGCCACGACCGCGCCAAAGTGTTTGCTGACCTTTTTCAATTCAACGGCATATCCTGGCATAAAACACCTCTCATTGCGACTAGTCAGGGGGTGTGCCCATCGGCGATGGTTCTGCCTCGCCCCAGCGATACGACAGTTTGTACGTCTTGAGGATCATAAAGGTACGAGTCCTCTCCACGCCCGGAACTTGTCGCAGTTTCTCGTTGAGGAAGGAAACAAAATGCTCTCTGTGTTGGCAGAAAACTTCTACGAACAGGTCGAACTCGCCGGAGACCATAAAGAGGTAACTGACTTCGGGGAACTGGGAGATTTGGTGAGCCACGGCGTCTACCTGGCCCACTTGGACCGTGACTCCGATTATCCCGGCCGCGTTCCAGCCCAGTAGCTGTGGCTCCACGATAGCGACGACTTGCAGTAGCCCGCTTGCGGTGAGGCGCTTGACGCGACGGCGCACCGCTCCCTCCGAGATGCCCAGCCCGGCGGCAATCTTGGTGAGTGGCAAGCGGCCGTCGTATTGCAACCTCTGGATGATACCAACGTCAATCTCGTCGAGTTGGATCGTGTTCAAGCGCTTCTCCTCGGGGATTCGAACTACAAGTAACAGAGCAACCTCTGTATCAGTTGCCCGTGCTCTAGACAAGCGCCCTAGTCGTAGTATTTATATTATAACGTAAATCGTAAAAATGTCAACCCTTTTTTACGATATTCGTACAATGCTATGGCAAAATCTACGATTCACTCACGCTACACGTCTAGTTCAGCCCGGCCATTTTCTCCACCCTGCTGCCGAAAATGGTTGGTGTTTCACACTTGAAATAGCTCGATCAAGACCTCGGAGGTCTGAATTGGTGTTAGGCTGAGTGGTAGTTACCCTCCACTTTGACATTCGCCTCACTTTGTGATATGGTTGCCAGCATCCAGCAACAAGTAAAGGAGACCACCCATGTTCAAAACCCGCATTACCGAATTGCTCGGCGTCGCCCACCCCATAGTGGGAGGCTGCATGATGCACATCTCTGGGCCAGAGTTCGTCGCTGCCATCTCCAACGCAGGGGCGCTGGGCATGATGGCCTCGGCCATGTTCGATACCCAGGAGAAATTCCGTCAGGCCGTTCGCCGGACGAGGGAATTAACCGACCGGCCCTTTGGCGTTAACCTGAGCCTCTTCCCGGCGCTGCGGCCCATTGACAACGACCTCTACGTCGAGGTCGTTTTGGAGGAGGGCGTGCCCGTCGTCGAGACTAGCGGTCATCGCCCGCCGGAGGAGTTGCTGGCGCGGTTGAAGGCGGGCGGTGTGAAAACGATGCACAAGTGCGTCAGTGCGCGACACGCCCTCAGCGCGCAAAAGGCCGGTGTGGACGCGGTCACTGTCTTTGGCAGCGAGGGGGGCGGCCACATCGGCGAGCTGGGGCTGACGACGATGGTGCTCGTCCCTCGCGTTGCCGATCTGTTAGATATATCGCTGTTGGCTGCGGGCGGTATCGCCGACGGGCGCGGCCTGCTGGCAGCGCTGGCGCTGGGAGCGGACGGCGTCACGATAGGCACGCGGCTGCTGGTGACGGAAGAGTGTCCTATCCACGAGAACCTCAAACGGGCCTTGATCGGGGCCACAGAGATGGACACGCTGCCCGTACTTGGATCGCTGCACAACACGCTTCGCGCCTGGAAGAACCCGGCCGCTCTCAAGGTGGCCGAGTTGGAGGCGCAGCAGGCCGACATGTGGGAGATTCTGCCCATCGTGGCCGGCGACGCGACCAGGCGTATGTACGAGGGAGGAGACGTGGAAGCGGGCGTCATCGCCTGTAGCCAATCCATCGGTGTCGTGCGCCAGGTTGAGCCGGTGGCGCACGTCATCGCCGCCATGGTGCGGGAGGCGGCAGTGATACGGGAGCGATTGGCGGAATAACAATAGCTGGAGGATGAATCAATGGGCAGAATAGAAAACTTTGGCGAGACCAGGAACGTAGAGATCACCATACTGGTTGACAACCGGGCCGACTTGATGCTAGAGTCGACCGACACCGTGAAACGGTACACCGACGAGCCGCTGCTGGCCGAGCACGGCTTTGCGGCCCTGGTTGACCTGCGAGAGGCTGGAGTGAGAATCCTGTGGGACGCCGGCGTCACCACGATCGCGCTGCCGGAAAACGCCAAACGTGTGGGGATTGACCTGGCGACGGTGGACGAGATCGCGCTCAGCCACGGCCACGGCGATCATTATGCTGCGATGACCGACGTGGTCAGAGAGATTGCCGGGCGTCCCGGCCCCCGGGAGTGGAACGAGGACGTCACTCCCGAGGAGATACAGAGTTGGCTAGCGGGTCACAAGGCGCCCTTGATCGCCCACCCGGCCGCTTTTCGGGAACGCTGGGGAATTGACGAGGAGGAAGGCAAAAAGTACGGGCCGGGCATTGTGCCGCGCAGCGAATGGGAAGCGGCCGGAGCAGACATCATCCTCTCTGAAGGGCCATATCAACTGGGGCCAGGCTGTTGGGTGACGGGAGCCGTCCCGCGCCGGAGCTTTGAGCATGCGGGTACTCATCCCTCCCGTGCCTACCGGGAGGGTGACGAGTTTCTCCGCGACCTGATGGACGACGACCAATCCATCGTCATCAATGTCGAGAACAAGGGGCTGGTCGTTCTCTCCGGCTGCGCCCACTCTGGCATCGTGAACACCGTCAATTACGCCATAGAGATCAGCGGCGTGGATCAGGTGTGGGCCATCCTGGGCGGGTTCCACCTCGCGCCCGCCGAGGACGACGAGATCCAACGCACGGTTGACGCGATCAAGAAATTGAGACCGACGATGGTCGTTCCCTCCCATTGCACCGGGTTCAAGGCCATTAGCCAATTTGCCGTTCATATGCCGGACGAGTTCGTGCTGGGCGCCGTGGGTACAAAGTATTTGTTCTAGTGACTCACCATTCGCGTAATCGGCTGGTCAAAAGCTGAATTTCCTGGTAAGCTCT
>CAYMWP010000023.1:0-15237 GCA_964393895.1 uncultured Anaerolineales bacterium
GTCTCGTCCGGCACGTCCCAGACGACGTCGTGGGGCGGGAGTTTCTCGTACTTCATGAACTCGGGGATGCGATCGTCAGCCGGGGTGAAGCCGGCGGCCCGGTTGAAGGCGATCTCCTTGTCCAGGATCTCTTTGCCGATGCGGGTCACGTCGTCCGTCGTCCAATTGGTCCCCAGGACACCGTTGACCTCATCAATCACTCCCTGAAAGCCTTCGGGGATGTCCAGGATAGCGAAGGCGATGAAGAGACAGTGGCCGGTGGTGTCCGTCATAAAGGCGGTGACGTACTGGAAGGCGCGCACCATGTCCGCCTTGTCCACGTCGAACTGATCCACCTTACCCATAACCCCCAGGATCTCGGGGGCGATGGTGTAGCCTGAGGTGTGGTCGGCGCCCATCGTGCTGATGGCATAAGTCATACCGATGCCCTTGATGGCGCGCGGCTCGTAGGCCGGCATACCCTGTCCCTTGACGTCGGGTGAGCGCACGACGCCCAGCGCCTTGGCGGCTCCCCCGGTCCCCATGCCCAGGATGTGACCCAGCGGGGTGCCCTGGCGCACCTCTTCCAGCATCCCAATGGCCGCCTCGCCGTCGCCGAACTCGGCCAGACCGGCCTCCATGGCTATGGCTATGACGTCGCCGGCCTCGATGGTGTCCACGCCGATGTCGTTGCACAGCCAGGTCAGCTTGCCCACCACGTCCAGGTCATCAATGCCACAGTTGGCCCCCAGCGCCCAAGAAGTCTCGTACTCGAGACAGGAGACCAGCTCAGTGCCGTCGGGGTTGGGGATGACGTTGGAGCACTGGATGATGCAGCCGGGGTGACAGGGGTGCCCCATGGTGCCGACGCCGCCCCGAGTCTTGCAATACTCAGCCATCGCCTCGCCTGAGATCTTGGCCGCGCCTTCGAAGCGGCCCTCGCGGAAGTTGCGGGTGGGGAGAGCGCCGGCCTCATTGATGATGTTGACCAGGACAGCGGTGCCGTAAGAGTTGAGAGCGCCGCCGGGCTTGGTGATGTCGTGGCTGCGCAACGCATCGTTCAATTTCTTGCGCCCTTGGTCGAGGAGCTCTTTGTTGGCGATCTCTACGCCAGGGCCACCCGCGCCGTCCACGACGATCAACTTGAGGCCCTTCGAGCCTAGCACCGCACCCAGTCCCCCGCGGCCAGCGTAGCGGCTGAGCCGGTTGTCAATGTCGTTGAAGCAGATGCCGGCCATGGCCATCTTGTGCTCGCCGGCCACGCCGATGGTGGCAATGCCCACCTTCTTGCCGAAGCGCTCGAAGAGGCCTGAGGTGATCTCGTAGAGGCCCTTTCCCACGTACTCGTCGGCCGGGAAGAACTCGGCGCCGTCTTTGGTGATGTGCAGCCCCCACCAGCCATCGGCCTGCCCTTCTACAGCGATGGCTTTCAGCCCCAAGCGGGCGACCAGTTGCGGCCAGATGGAGCCAGCATTGGCCTCCTTGATGCCGCCGGTGAGGGGGGACTTGCCGCCCACGGACACTCGGCCCGAGGTCGCTGCGGCAGTGCCGGTGACGATCCCCGGGGCAAAGACGAGTTTGTTGTTCGGCCCCAGCGGGTGGCAGGTGGGGTCCACCTCATCGTAGATCATGGTGGACGTAAGGCCGCGACCGGCGAGGAGCTTGTACTTTTCTGGTACGCCCTCGTAGGCAGCGGTGCGGTCAGTCATATTGACACGCAGGATTTTGGACATTTGTGTACCTCCTTAGATTTGAATGTGAGACTGATTTTCCAGAAACCAGGTTTTTCTGAAAAACCTGGTTTCACAACAAAAGGAGGCCACCCTCTGGCCGAGGCTGGGAATGCCAGGCCAAAAAGTGCCTCCTTTGCGAACACGGCGGGCATAGAGATTGCTCTCTACACCTTATCGCTCACCTATCCCGGGGGGAACTGGGTGAGTCGGAGGGTTATGGGATTTTCTTCCTACGATATGATACGCTAGATGTGCCTGCTTGTCAAGCGATTGCCTCTCGGTTGGCAGGCGGGCTACTCATCCGGCTTGGTGTAAGCGTGGTGCACGCCGCGGTCCCCTCTCTCGCGGAACGCTTCCTGGAGTTGGGGGGTCAGTTGAGCGCCAAAGCGGTACTGCATCGGCCACATGCTCTTGCGATGAGAGATGCCTACCCGGTCGCCATCGTGCAGCACCAGGCCGAGGTCGGCCTCCAGCCCTGGCAGCGCGGCCAGGTTGCCATTCACGAAAGTGATCCCCCGTTCCTCGGCAGGGATTCCCAGATGGCGCATCAGATCTCCCACAGTGCTTCCCTCGGGTATTTCCAAGTCCAAGTGGGCGTGGCTGCCCTGGCTTGCTTCGCCGGCGTACTGCGCCACCGGGCCGTAGAGCCAAACTTCAATGGTCGCCATAGTGTGAACTCCGTATACTGATGCTCAATTACCGCTTCCGTTTCTTGCGTCTACGCTTTGTGCTTGTGGGAGCGGACCGACTGACCGTTCGCTCCGGTGGGTGGGCCCACTCTCCGTCTTTGCCCAATACGAATGGTTTGCCGCAGCCAGGGCAGAGCGGCTCGCCCCAGGGGGTATACCTGGCTCTTTGAGGAGCGTCGAATTCGTCATAGATCAGGCGCGGGTTGTACGGAGCAGGGGTCTTGAGGCGGGATGACTTTTTCCGGGGCGGCGCCTGAACGCCCAGGCGTTGCAGTGCCCAACTGATGTACTCCTGGTCCAACGCATCCGTCCTGCGATCCTCCAGAGCGGCCTGAAGGAGAGGGATGGCGCGGCGGTCGCGCAGGTCGCCAAAGGCCAGCGCCACCATGCGCCGGCCCTGATTCCAGTTGGCATTCTCCCACACCTGGCGCAGGAGGCCGAAAGCGTCCGTATTTCGCCGCCCGATGCGGCCCAGCACCTCGGCCAGGGCGGTCTTGGTCTCGACGGCGCGTCCGTAGCGAAAGTAGGCCTGTACGGCGGCGAGGGCCGGACGGCCAATGGCCATCAGGCTGAATAGGGCGGCTTCTCGGATAATGTCACCCTCCTCCGAGTCGGCGACGGCGCTCACCAGAGCGTCGGCCGCCTGGCTGGCCTTGAGCTCGCCCAGTAGTTGCGCGGCCAGGATGGCAGCCCATCCACCACCTGGGCCTTCCTCGTACCAGTATTGCTTGTCTTCCACCATACGGATCAAATAAGGGATGACGGCGGCGCGCTGGTGAACAAAGCGACGGCGCTGCGCCGGCGAGAGCGTCCCTTGCTCTTGACCGAGAATCGTATTTAGGAGCTTGACCACAGCAGGTGGTGGTTGCTCTTCCTCCATCTCTGTCGCCTTTGCCAGCGCAGCGGTCAGCTCGTCGGATGGCACGTCCGATGCAGGACGCAGGGGGATCTGCCCAACGCCCTTCAGGACGTTATGTAACCTGACCAAGCCCTCTGTACAATCAGAGAGTGGAGAGGCAGTTTCGGCGGGCCAGCGGGGCCAAAATGAGCGTCCGTGAAGTATGAGCGCGCCCGCCTGCCCCAACAGACGCCACGATTCCTCCGTCTCTGCTTTAGAGTCAAAAAGATCGGCGGCGGCGGCCAGCAGTTGGTCGGGCTCGTCGGCTATGTCATAGTCGTCGCCGAGGTAGTGGTAGAGGGGTAGTAGCGCCCCGGCGAGCCTGTCTTTTAACTGGGGGCCAGCACACTCGGCCAGGTGGTCGTAGGTCTCGCGCAGCCAGCGGGGATACTCCTTTGTCGAGGCGTCGAAAGCGAGCGCCTCTGTCTCTTTGAGGAAAGTTTCAGTAAAAACAAGGGACAATTCCAGCGGCAAAACGATGGCCTGTATAGCACACAGGATAATCGTTCTCTCCAGTTCGACGTCGGCATAAACGTGCGCCAGGGTATCCGGGTGGGAACGCCACTCCTCCGGCGACTCGCCTAACATGGCCTCCAGGTGCGCCGGGTCGCCGATCTCTGACATAACGGCCTGGACGGACTGTTCTGCGCCCATAAAGCCAAACCTCTCCAGGGCAGCGGGCGGAGGAGCTTCGACACCCAACTCTGATAGCTCGTAAGCCACCTCGTTATAGTCCATCACGGTTTCCAGTTCGGGGTCTTCCAGGGCAGCCTTAAGCAAGGGGATGGCTTGCTCTCCGCCGGCCTGCGCCAGTGCGTAGGCCAGTAAGCACTTTCCATCCTCCCAGGCAGCCTCCTTCCACACCTCGACCAACGCCCGGTAGACCTGCTCGTCCGGGCCGTCCGCCTCGAGAGCTTCGGCCAGGGCCACTTTTGTCTCCACGTCCCAAGAGTAGCGCATGAACGTCAGTATCTGTTCCCTCACGGGCAGTCCCATCTTTTTCAGGGCATAGATGGCAGAGCTGTAAATGATAGCATCGGAGTCAGTGTCGGCCACGATGTCAATCAATTCTGGGATGGCCTCTACCGCCTCCAACTCTCCCAGCAGTTCGACGGCGCGGATGGGGGCGTACCCATCGCCGGGCGAGTCTTCCATTTGCAAATACTCGTCGGCGGCCAGGCCCATCAGGACGGCGATGGCCTCCTCTCGATGGGTGCGACAGAGAGCCAGTTGCTCCGGTGTGAAGCGTTGCTCTCCTTGCTCGATCAGGTCGTCAACCAAACCGTCCACCGGCGACGGTTCGAGTTCCGCTGCCTCCGTCTCTTGCACCATTCCCCCCTCTTGCAGCATGGCCATCTTCTCTTTCACTGTCCGCAGCAATTTCTCTGCATCCGCGCCAGCTTTTTCGAGGGGGCCAAGAAACGTCTCGCCGCCGCCAGTGTACCCCTCGACCAGTGCGAGGGTAGCGGTCAGGCGAGGCTCGACCAGGCCATAGGCCTCCTGCTCCCAGCGCCACCACAGGGGGCGGGCGTGGAGCGCAATGGCTCCAGCCTGAGCGACGAGGTGGTGGGCGCGCTCCAGGTCACCCTCGGAGATTTCCAGCGCCTCGGCGACGAGGCCGTCGGGATTGGCTTGGGGGTCATAGTCGCCGGCGACGTAGCAGTTGAACAATGCCTCCATAGCCCGGCCTAGCTCGGGAAACGTCGTAGCGGCCAACTGAGCAAAGCTCTTGTAGTAGCGGCGCTCATTCCGTTTGAGGCGCTTTTGCTCTCCTTCAAAGTCCAAATTGGTCAGCGTCTCACGAATCTCGACCAGCGCGGCCGGGACCTCGGCGGGCGGCAGCCGGAGGGCCGCGAACAGTCCAGTGCTCGTGACGAACCAGTCAGTCAACCTCTCATTGTAGACCCAGGCGATGAGGTTAGGGCTGTCTCCGCATCGCTCGCGCAGCCAGACGAGCTCGTCGCGGAAGCGGTCCGCCGAGACAGCGTCTACTACCACGTTCAGAGTGTCACGCCACATAGGGGAAGGTTGGTCGGTCATGGAGCTCCTTTCCGGATTACAGTTTCTAGGTACCCTTTCAATAAATCAGCCTTGTCCAAGAGACCAACCACGAGAGTTCGCCCCTACGTCTGTGTTCAACCCTGCACTAGCTTGACGACGGTGACACCTTCACCGCCCTCCTTGTCACCGCCAGCCTCGTAGCTGCCGATGAGGGGATGATCGCTCAGGAAGCCGCGCACGGCCTGGCGCAGCGCGCCGGTACCCTTGCCGTGGATGATGCGCACCCAGGGCAACCCGGATCGCATTGCAGCGTCCAGATGGCGATCCAGCCGTTGGAGCGCTTCTTCGACGGTACAGCCCCGCAGGTCGAGGCGGACTCCGGGGGAGGTCGCTGCGCTGACGCGAATGGCCGGCTCTTCCGGCTCCGAGACCGGCGTCGCGAGCAGTTCCAAAGCCTTCAGGCTCAAGCGGGTGCGCGCCGGCCCCACCTGTAACTCTGCTTCCTCGCCGTCCACCTCGATCACGCGCCCCTGGGTATTCAAGGGGCGCACCCACACGCTGTCGCCTGGACGAATGGAACGCAGGTTCAGGTCGGGTGCGGGAAAGAGTTCCAATTCTTCGGGTTCTGCGAGTTGGGTCTCTAGCGCTTTTGCGGCCTCCTCGACCTCGGCCACAGACTCTAACGGCGCGGCGGCCGCTTGTAGGCGTAAGCGCAGGGAGCGCACCTCGGCCCGCACCGTTTCCAGTTCCTGCGCCGCCTCTTCCCGCGCCTGTTCCAGAATGTCCTGCCGTTCCTGTTCGATGGCGCTCAATCGCTCGCGCAGGTCGCGCGCCAGGCTTTCTGCTTCAGCGCGGGTCGCGTGGGCCTTGTCTCGCGCCTGGGCCTCCTGGATGCGCAGCCGATGGATGTCGGTCAGCATGTCCTCGGTGCGTATATCGTCCGGCGAGATTCTTTGGCGGGCCTCCTCGACGATCTCGTCCGGCAGTCCCAAGCGGCGGGCGATGGCAAAGGCATTGGAGCGACCGGGCAACCCGATGGTCAGTTTGTAGGTCGGGCGGAGCGTCTCCGAATCGAACTCGACGGAGGCGTTGCGCACACCGGGGGTGAGCTGGGCGTAGGATTTGAGTTCGGGGTAGTGAGTGGCGACGAAGGTGGTCGTTCCGTTGAGACGGAAATGCTCCAGCAGGGCATAGGCCAGCGCCGCGCCCTCGGCCGGGTCGGTGCCAGCGCCCAGTTCGTCCAGCAGCACCAGGCTGCGAGAGTCGGCCCGGTCGAGAAACGAGACAATGTTGGTCAGGTGGGAGGAAAAGGTGGAGAGGCTCTGTTCGATGGACTGCTCGTCGCCAATGTCGGCGTACACGGCCTCGAAAGGAGAGAGGGCCGACCCCGGCTCGACCGGCAGGTGCAGGCCGGCCTGAGCCATCAGCGTCAACAACCCCACGGTCTTGAGGCTGACCGTTTTGCCGCCGGTGTTGGGGCCGGTGATGACCAGCACGCGAGTGTCATCCTCCAGCGCGACGTCAATGGGCACCGCCTCCCGCGGGTCGAGCAGCGGGTGGCGGGCAGAGATGAGGCGGATGGTTGGCCGGTCTGCTTGTCTGTTAGAGACGAGTTCAGGAGCGGCGCCGTTGATGGCGTCGGCGTATTTTGCTTTGGCAAAGACCAGGTCCAATTCTGCCAGCGATTCTACCGTCCGCTCGATCTCGGTCGCGTGTTCGGCGACGAGGTCGGAGAGCTGGGCCAGGATGCGATCCACCTCTTGTTGTTCTGCGAGTTGAAGCTCGCGCCAGGTGTTGTTCAGCTCGACGACGGACAGAGGCTCGATGAAGGTGGTAGCGCCGGAGGCGGACAAGTCGTGGACGACGCCCTTGATGCGGCCCTTGAAATCTGATTTGAGGGGGATGACGTAGCGCCCCTCTCGTTGGGTGATGATCTGCTCCTGTAAAAAAGGGGCATTGCGAGCCGACCCGATGATGCGCTGAAGTTTATCCTGTATCCGGTCGTAGGCGATGCGCGTTTCGCGGCGGATGCGGGCCAACTCGGGAGAAGCATTGTCGCGCACGTTTCCGCCCCACCCCGACGGGCCGCCATCGTCCAGGCAGCGGTTGATCTCTGTGATGACGCCGGGACAGGATTGGATTTGCCCGGCCAGTTGGGCCAGGCGAGGAAATTGGCTCTCCAGCCGGGTCAGGGTGCGGTGGAGGTTGCGGGCGGCGACGAGCGTGTCGCGCACGTCGAGCAATTCCGGCGGCGGCAGTGTCGCTCCTCGCTGCGCGGCCTCCACCTGGGGACGGACGTCGCGCGCGCCGCCCAGGGTGGTCTCTGGACTGGCTTCCAGCAGGGCGCGGGCCTCGCTCGTCGTCCGCAGCCGCCAGCGCATCTCCCGCAGATCAGTCTCTGGCAGGAGAGTGCGGGCCAGTTTCTCCCCGGCAGAGAAGCTGGCATAGGTCGCCAGGCGTGCCAGCACCTTGGGGAACTCTAAAGTCGTCAGGTGTTTAGTGTCCACGCGGCAGACCTAGGTCATAGACGTAGATGGCGGGAGGGTTCTGGGGGAACCAGAACGACTGGCTAAAGTAATATAGGCGCATCACCTGGTTGAACAGCGGGCGGAACAGCGCCTTGTCGTGCACGGCCCGCTGCCGGCCGTAGCCTATCGCGTTGAACAACAGGCTGGCGACCAGGAGACCGACGATCAGGTGGACGATCACACCGCCCAAATTGTCCAGGATACCCAGACCGGGCAGGCTCGTATCCTGAAATGAGGCCCGGATGGCGATCTCTAATATGCCCCAGACGAGCAAGGTCAACAGGGCGAAGGAAAAAGCCAGGGTGCCGTTATCCAGTTGTACGTCCAGGGAGAAATTACCGGTGAGCGGAAGGGTCAGGAGCAATTTGACGACGCCGGTGTAGGGGGCGGCCACACGGTAGAGGAGGGCCGCCACGCCGGTAGCGATGTACAGGGTGATGATGGTCGTGATGCCGCGCACGATTCCCTGGGTATAACCCGCAGCGACGAAAGCCGCCGTGATCAGCAGTACCAGTTCGATGGATTGGAAACCTTCCACCAGTACGTAGAGCGCCACGACTCCGGCGATACCCAGAGCGCCAATTATCATTGGAGGGACTATTTCAGCCGACCGTTCTCTTGATTTGGATCGAGCCACAGTTTTCTTCCTTTCGCTTTGCTAACGGGCACTTTTGCCAAGCTCTTGATTACAGAGGTTCGCGGAGAATCCACAGAGGCGCACAGAGGTTTTTTGAGACCGGTGTGAAGCAGTTCTTTCGCCAAATGATCCGATTTTCAACGTCTCTGTAACTGATTTTGGCACCTCTGAGGTGTCCGGTAGTGAATGGTGCAAATGTCTCTATAGCCCCGCGAGTTTTATTATACCACAAGCATGCCATTGTCAAGGGCGGGCGCAACCCTCATCCCGGTTGAAGAGCACGGTGACGGCCCCGTCAGTGGCGACCTCGGCCGGCTGGACGGTGGTCACTTCCAGGAAGCCGAAGGTGGTGAAACGCAGCTCGACAGGCTCGTTCAACGGTAACGCCTTTGCGGTGAGATTGCGAACGGCAACTTTACCAATAGCCCTTGAGAGGAGGGGCTATCACGGATTGACTAGCGGTTCAACAGCAGCCACGCTTTGCGCCCGTAAAGGCCAAATGCACTGAGGAGCGCATCGGCCAGCAGAAACCAGCCGAGGGCGGCATAAAGCAGTACCCATCCGGGTCGTAGAGCAGCTTGGGGCGACATTATCATAGTCCGCATTCCACCCATCAGCATAGCTCCCAGATCAGGCTGGGGCGGCGGTGTTCCCAGTCCCACGAACCCCATCACTGATTGAGTGATGACCGCCACGCCCGTGCCAAGGAGGAGAACGCCCAGGGAGACGCCTGCCAGCCGCAGCCAGGGAGATTTTCCTGGCGTGGCGGTCATCCACCAGTCCCGTACCATACACACACTTCGGGGTAATAGAAAGGCCAGGCCCAGCCAGACCAGCAGGTTCACTATGCCTGGCCCGGCAGCGACCAGGATAAAGGTTAACAGGACCAATCCAGGCAGGGACATCAGCGCCTCGGCGGGGAACATTATGGCGTCATCCAACAGGTCAGCCCACACCGCTCCTCTGCGGGCCAGGTAGCCGGCCAGCAATCCGCCCGGTAGGGCCAGGAGCAGCACGGCCAGGGCCACCAGCAGGGAAGAGCCGAGGTTGACCCCCAGGGCGTAGTGGGCGCGGGCGCGTATATCCCGTCCCAGCGTGTCGGTCCCCCAGGCATAGACGGAGCCGTCGGCCGATTCGCCCCCCGGCGGCAGATTGCGGTCGGCCACGTTTTGCTCCACGATCTTTTCCCCGCCCGTCAGAAACCCGATCATCCCTTGAGCAAAGGGAACGACGACCAGGAGCAGGCAAAAGCCGATCCAGACACGCCGCAGAGTCCGAACCGAGGAGAACGTTTCCGCCGGGAGCGCTTCCGCTTTCGGCTCGCTGGGTTGGAGGCTGGGCAGAACAAAGCCATCGAGTCCCTGGACAAGATCGGCCCCGGCCCTGAGAAGCAAGGAGAGGAGAAGAAAGAGGTTGGCCAGCCCCAGTGTTACCGGGCGATCTATAAACATGATGGATTGGATAAAGAGACGCCCTGTCCCCGGCAGGGAGAAGAGCAGTTCCACGATCAGTGTCCCACCCAGCATACCGATGGCCTGGATCAGACCGTGATGGAAAAAGCTCAAGGCAGCGTGGAGTATCAGGGCGCTGCGGTTCCCACCGCTGGTGCGATAGCGGGCGATCTCTCCCAGCATGGAACGGGCCACCAGGCAGGCCGGCAGAGTGGCCAGGGCGAGCACGGGCAAGATGGCGTGACGCAGGCTAAAACCGCCGTCGGGGCCTGGCTCGCCCCATCCTCCGCTGGGCATCCATTCCAGCCCGAAGGCAAAGAGGCGCAACAGCCACAGCCCCAGCACAAAGACCGGCGCAGCCATCCCCAGTGTCACTCCCACCTGTCCCAAGCGTTGAAGGATCTCGCCGGGGATAGCTGCTCGGTCGCGCAGGACGAGCACCAGGCTACCTGCGAGAATGACGAGCGCGGAGAGCACCATGCCGGCCAAAGTAGCCAGTCCCAAGAGTTGCAGGGTCATGGGCAGGCATTGGCCGATCACCTCTGTAACCGGTTGCCCTGAGCGCAGGGAAAAGCCCAGGTCGCCCCGCAACATTCCACCCCAGTATTGGAGATATTGTCTCCACACCGGCTGATCTGAGCCGGGTATCTGGACAGGAGCGCCGCCCCACGTCTGCGCAAGGGCAAAGACGACGGTCGTCATGACCAGGAACGCCAGGATGAGCCACAGTATGCGGCGCGGGAAGAACAGAACTGCCCTCAATTTTGGGTTACTCATACTTTGCCTCCTCAAACGTGAGCTTTGCCTGAACTGTATTGGGTTTAGGTCGCACCACCGTAGAACAGGCGGTGCTGCAAAAGAGCGATTTGGGCTGAACGGCAGTTGCGATTATACTCGTTTAGGAGATGAAATGCAAGAGGCTGGACGCTCGTCCTACTCGCAGAGTGCGCCCGCTTGCCAGCCCCCCACCCCTCAAGTATAATGGGCCGGAGAAACGGAGGGGAGAGCCGGGTGACGCTAGAGTTGAACAAGCTTACCGCTCAAGTGCAGGCGATGGGCCAGGAATTGGCCTCCCGCCGGCGAGAGTACGCCGACCTGGTGACGTTGGCGCGCGGCTGGCTGACCGAGTACGCCGACCAGGGCGAGCGACTGCGCAGAAGCGAAGCGGCTTCCGTCCGCGCCGCCATACCCACCGGTGAACCATTCGATATTCCCCATCCTCTGCCTGCGATCCCGGAGCGATTCACCTTTATCGCCGCCGACGGCTCGCAGATCCAGCCAGATCGGCACGGAGCCGCGCTCTACTACCTGATCAACGTCGGCAGCCTGGTCTACCGGCGCGGCAGCGGCGAGACCCCGGAGGCCAAGAGCGAGCCTGCCCTGGGCTACACCGAGGCCAACCTGTACGAGAGCGGGCGGCTGGTGACCGGCAACCTGCTCGACGTGCGCCGAGACCTGGCCGAAATCACCCGCCTGGCCGACCTGTGCGCGGCCGAACCGTCAGGCCCAACGGTCGCCGTGGTGGACGGGACCCTCCTGCTGTGGGTACTGGAAGAACGCTCCGCAGAATGGCAGCACGCCAAAGTGATGACCTATCTCGACCAACTGAACCGTATCCGCGAGAGCGGCGCAGCCGTGGCCGCCTTCACCAGCCGTCCGCGCCGCGCCGAAGTGACCCAACTGCTGCACCTGGCCAGCCTGGGGGGAGACGCCGGGCGCGCGAGCCAGGAGACCAACCCGCTGAAGCGCCTGCCAGACCGCGCCGTATTCGAGATGCTGCCGCCGGGCGCGCGTTCGGCCATCTTTATCAGTCCGTCGTCCATCAACCACGAATATTACCAACCCGCCGGTCACGCCGTCCATTTCTTCTACCTCAACCTGGCCGCAGAGGAACGAGACCCGGTCATCGCGCGGGTAGAGTCGCCGGCCTGGGTGGTCGAGGATGCCGATCACCTGGCCCTGGTCCACGCCAGCATCGTCGCCCAGGCGCGCATCGCTGGCGGTTACCCCTACGCGCTGGCCCGCGCCGACGAACTGGCCTTCATCGGCGGCTCGGAGCGGGAGGCGTTCGAGGAGATGGTGACCACCTCGTTGCTGCGCGCGTCCGTCCGGCCGGCCCTCTCACCCAAAGCATATTACAAGAGCCTGACCCGCCAGGGCAGGAGGAGGCACCGCGTATGAGCGAGGGAAACCTGCGAGTGGGGCGCGTGCTGCGGGCCAGTTCGCGCGGATTCGTCGTCGGCTGCCGGGTAATGACGCCCGACATCCCTGTCTTTGGCTCCTTCGTGCGGGCGGAGGGACTATCGCCGGGCAGCGAAATCTATGGCCTGATCTACGACGTCAGCGTGGAGGATGACCCGTTCGTGCGCCAGTTCATCGGCGCCGACCCTCCCGACGAGATCGTCAAAGACCAGCGCGAGAACCGCCAGATACCCATCGAAGTCAGCGTGCTGGCGGTCGGTGCGAGGCAATGCCTCGACGGTGACGGCGAAACTATGCGCCACTGTCTGCCCCCGCAACCTCCGGTGACGCTCGATTGGCTCTACCAGTGCAGCGACGAGCAAGTACGCGCCTTTACCGCCCGCTTCGACTACTTCCGCCTGGTGTTGGAAGCGCGCGACGCGCCGGCCGACGAACTGCTGGCGACCAGCCTGCGGGCTGCGGCCGCCGCCCGACCAAAACACGAGCGTGAGGCGTTCCTCGTCGAGGCCGGGCGCGAGCTGGCGCGGCTGCTGGCCGGTGACCCGGTGCGGCTGGAGGGATTGCTGCGGCAACTACGAAGCGAGGAAACAGAATGAGCGGAGCGTTGGGAAAACTAGGGCTATATCAACCAGCATTGAACGAAACCTTTGAGCGTCACGGAGTGGTATTGGCCTACCTTTATGGCTCCCAGGCCCGGGGTGACATCGGGCCGCTTTCGGACGTGGACATAGCGGTGGCCTTTAACCCCGATATGTCGAAAGGTGAACGGTTCAATCACTTGTTGCGTCTCACCGGCGAACTTGGCAGCGTGTTCCGCCGGAACGATGTATACACAGTAGATTTGGCCGAGGCCCCGGCGTTGTTGCGCCATCGCGTCTACTATGACGGTCGCTTGCTTTACTGTGCGGACAAAGCCACCCGAGTATGCTTTGAGACCCAAGCTATACGAGACTATGTGGACACCGAACCGCTGCGCAAAATCAAACGCCGGTACATTTTGCAGCACTTTGAGACCCGAGGGGGAAGGAGACCTTGATGGTAGATATTCAAACTGTCATAGAACGCCTGGAAGCTCTGAAAGCCTATCTCGCCGAACTAGACCGCTATGCCCGATACTCCTTTGACGAATTAACGTCCGACTTTGTGAAATACCGCGCGGCCGAACGCAGCTTGCAACTCACTGCTCAAGCGATAGTAGACATCGCTACACACGTTGTCACCGCTGACTATGACACTCGCGTTCAGGACTATCGCCAGGCCATCGAGAGTCTCGGAGAGGAGGGAGTATTGCCCCCTGCATTCGCGGAGCGATTGTCCCCCATCGCCAGCTTCCGCAATATCCTAGTGCACGAATATTTGGCCATTGATCCGGTAAAGCTGTACGACATTCTGATACACGGGCGAGCGGACGTTGAAGAGTTTGGGCAGAGAATCGCCGTGTACTTGCAGCGCACGGGCGACGTGGACGACGAGGTTTCGAATGAATGAAGGGCCGCCGGAACGAGAGCTGGAAGCCTTTTTCGGTCCCCGCCCGGGCGAGCCTCAGCCCCTCCAAAGGTTGGGTATCGTCGTCGCCGGGAGCCTCTCCAGGGGGCTGGACGTCAAACTCGATCCCAGCACCGTCATCGAAGGGCTGGCCGTGGGACGCTACGTCGTTGTGCGCGGGCGGACCGGACGGCGTTTCTTTTCCATCGTCAGCGACGTGCAATTGGACGCCCTCAACCCGCTCATCGAAAAAGCCCCGCCCGATACCTCCGACCCCTTCCTGGCCCGCGTCTACCAGGGCAGCGCCGTCTTTGGGCGCATCCACGTCACACCGATGCTGGTGTTGGAAAAGGACGCCCGCGAGCCAAAGCCGGTCAAGACCATCCCCTCCCACTTTGCTCCCGTCTTTCCGGCCAGCGAGGAAGAGATCGGCCTCATCTTTGGCCGGGAGGAGGAGCCGGGCTACTTTTACGTCGGCGACCCGCTGGAGATGGAGGGCGTCCACGTGCCGCTCAATCTGCGCCGCTTCGTCGAGCGCTCGGCCGGCGTGTTTGGCAAGACGGGCACCGGCAAGACCTTTCTCACCCGCACGCTGCTGGCCGGGTTGGTGCGGGAAGACGTGGCCGTCAACCTGGTGTTCGACATGCACAACGAGTACGGCTGGAAGAGCCAGGACGAATCGCGGCAGGAGGTCAAGGGGTTGCGGCAACTCTTTCACACGCGAGTATCCGTCTTTACGCTGGATGCAGAGTCGTCCCGTCGCCGGGGAAGCAAGGTGGATGGCGTGGTGCGCATCGGCTACGACCAGATCGAGCCGGAGGACGTGGACAGCCTCGCCAGCCTGATGGCCCTCTCCGACTTGCAGGTGGGCGCGCTTTACTTTCTGCGGCGGCGGCTGGGGCGGCGCTGGATCGCCCGGCTGCTGGAGGAAGGCGACCCGCTGGAAGAGTTGAGCGGCGCGCTGGAACGGGGAACCCTACATGGCGGCACATTGGGCGCCATCCAGCGCAAACTGGGCTTGTTCCGCCGTTTCGACTTTCTCCAGGCGCGGGCGCCGGAGGATCCCGTCCGCAATATCCTGGACTATTTGGACCGGGGCGTCAACGTCATTTTAGAGTTCGGACGCTACGGCAGCAGCCTGGAGGCTTATTTGCTGGTCGCCAACTATCTCACCCGCCGCATCCACGCTCACTACGTCAGGCGCACGGAGGAGGCGCTGGGGGAGCCGGGGCGAGAGCCGCGCTCGCTGGTCATCACCATTGAGGAGGCGCACAAGTTCCTCGACCCCGCCGTCGCCCGGCACACCATCTTTGGCGCCATCGCCCGCGAATTACGCAAGTACAACGTCACGCTGCTGATTGTGGACCAGCGGCCCAGCGGCATTGATCCGGAGGTGATGAGCCAGATCGGCACCCGCGTCACTTGTCTGCTGGACGACGAGGCGGACATCCGGGCGGTCTTTTCCGGCATCAGCGGGGCGGGCGCGCTGCGGGAGGTGCTGGCCCGGTTGGACACTCGCCAGCAGGCGCTCATCATGGGCCACGCCGTGCCCATGCCGGTGGTCGTCAAAACCCGCACCTACGGCGCGCCCGAGTTCTACGCCGCGATGCAATCGCGCGCGGTGCAATCGCGCG
>CAYMWP010000023.1:15337-20351 GCA_964393895.1 uncultured Anaerolineales bacterium
TGCAATCGCGCGCGGTGCAATCGCGCGAGACGGGAGTCCGAGAAGAGGATGACCCGGAGGCGGTGCTGGCGCGGGGGCGGTCGCTTTTGCACGGTGAGAAAGACGCGGAGGAAATTTGAGCCAGTTCCTCCCCCTGCTATCTGATTAGTGGGGATTTTGTCCCGTCGGCATCGGCGCGACTGAACGGAGTGGCGCGCTAACGCAAGATCTCCAGGTTAGCCAGGGGGATAAAGACCGGCGCTTCTCGTCCCAGGTCCACTTTTGCACCACGCGCTCTGGCCCCGGTCGCTATGGAGCGGGCCTGGGCAGGTAGCTCTACCACCTGGCCCGTTTCACCCGCGTAGGGTGCGCGTACCGCCCGCACCCGCGTCCCAACCGTCAACGGGGAGCCCGGCTCGATCTGGGCCGACACGCTGGTATCGGCAGGCAGGGGAATGATGACCTCGGGGCGGATCACGTCCCACTGTAGTTGAACTTTGCCGCTGATTGCAGCTTCACGACCTTCGTTCGTCTTGAGCAAGCGAAAGATCGGTTCCGCCATGGGCACACTCCCAATGCCCTCGGTGACGACGATGGGAAAGGGCGACCGCTCCAACTGGGTAAAGAGTTCTGACGGCAGGCTCCCGGTCACAATGCCGCGCACCTGCAATTCCCGAGCCGCCTCGAGCGCCGCGCTGTTCAGTTCTGAGCCGCCGACGAGAATTGTCCCGTGGCAGGAGGGATCAATGGCTCTGGCTTGAAGCGGCGCGTCCGGTCCTTCTACCAGGCACTTGAGTACGCCAAAACTTTCGCCGCCGCACCCCCACATTCCCTGGATCAGGGCAGCGGTTGTCTCGACGACCACTCCATAATCGGCCAGTACGTTGCTGACCATACCGGGAATGTAGGCGTATAGCTCGAACAGGACGGGACCTGTCTTGATGAGCAGCCGGCCGCTGCCGCTGGCCGCTACTGTGCCATTGGCGGGCGACGTGACGGAGCGGCCGAGCCGCCTGGCGATCACCTGCCCCTCCTCCAGCGCATCTTTGGGCCCTACACGCAAGTAACGCTCGACCCGAGAGGGCGAGACCCCCAGCATACGGGCCAACGGCAGAATGTGGAAATCACCGGGCAGTTCCGCTTGAGCTACAGCCTGAGTCGGTTCCACGCGCTGACCGCTCTGTACCAGTATCCTGCCCGGCACCGGCAGTATACGCTGGCGACGCACGTTGGTAAGAGGAATAACTTTTGTTTCAAATGGGTAATACATCTCGTTATCCCCCCACATCCCGGCGCCATTGCTGCATCTGAGCCTGTCGTCGCTCTGGGTCGCGAGAGACTCGCAAAGGGCGGCCACGTGCATCAATGACCAACCCTAGCAGTCCGCCGTGGATCTCTCGTTTGCCCCCTTTGCCCGGCCCGCCGAGACCTACGTCGAAGCGACGCAAGGGATGCAGCTCCAAAATCGCCTTTTGGCCGGGCAGCAAGGGTAATACCTCCAGCTCGCCATAACGCACTTCGGCGCCGAACGAACCGCCGTCTCGATACGTCACTCGTAGCTTGAGGACAGTGTCGCCGCGCCGGGCACGCCCCTCGACCGGCGTGACTACCGTCGCCAGGTTGGCAAAGCTCCCGTTATCCAACGTCTCCACCGCCGCCAACGGCTTGATCTTGGCCGCGCTCCCCAGGAGCGGAGCCAATCCGTACTTGTCCAACACCAGCGTGGTGATTCCGGTGGGCTGCAAGCCATCGAGTATGATCAATGTCGCCTGACCGGGATGCGGGGCGTGCGTCAGTACCCCTCCACTGGCGATGATGGTATCACACAGTGGCAGGAGGTGCGGGTAAGGCTGCGCGGCGTCAGTCTCCCAACCCGGATGAGCCATTTCCAACGTCGTGCGGATCGCTTCGCGGGCCACTGCTTGTTCCAGCCATAACTCGCGCTCTACCTGCGGGATGCTCGTTGGGCGCATCTCCTTGTTGATCAGCAACCCGCGCGCTTCTCCCTCGCGCATCGGTTCTGGCAGCCAACGGGTGATGTTCTCGGCGCCCCGTTCCCGCAACAATTGGTCTCCACCGAAAGCGATGCCCAGACCGCTGCGCACGGTCAGGAACAACTTGCCGTCGAAAACCGCGGCCAGCGTCGTGCTGGCAGCGCCCACATCCACGCCCAAAACCCCCTTGGACGGATCGCCCAGGTGCCAAATGTACTCCACCAGCTTGCCAAACGCGCGGGCAGTGGGAGTCAGCGGCGTCGGACTCCAACTCTCCACAGTTTCGATGCCGGACAGCGTCTTCATTTTATTCAGGTAAAGAGCGTCCAATTCTTCTCGAGCTTTGAGCGGATTATCCTGCGCTAGGGTAGGGCACACATTGTCGGCGGAGCGCAACTCGGCGCGTCCCTCCACGATCTTTACCACTCTCTGGCGCAAGCGGGAATTGCCGGCGTAGAGTAAAAAGGGGCGCGATTGGGGATCAATCAACGCGCAGGCCAACGCGGCCGTCCTCACCAACTCTAGCACTGGCGCTTCTGCGCCGCCTTCTACGCCACCGGCGATGCAGATCGCGTCGGGCGCTGCCCGGTGGATCATGCGCACGAGTTCTTCTTCCTTCAAAAAGCCCCGCTCCTCGCCAGAAAGGATCGTGTTGACCAGAGAATAGGTCCCGGCCGCCGCCCGCTCAGCGGCGGCGACGCTCAGGTCCCGCACCAGGCCGCCCACCACGACCCGCAGCGGAGGGCTGACGCTCGCGGTCGCAGCAAACACGTCCACCCCCTGCCGGCCCGCCAGTTCGGGACAGATCAGGTTGCCGCTCCCGTCGAACAAGCTCCAACCGGTGACAGCCGTGATCTCTTCGGCAGCGTGAAGGATGCCGGCCGCTACGTCGGACCAAGGAGCCTCCGCCGTGGTGGGTGCCTCTCCCCGCGCTATGAGGCGGTATTGTCCCCCAACCTGATCGAGCAACACGACCTTTGTCATCGCCGTGCCGCAATCAGCCAGGAGAATTGAGCCGATCTTTTCCATCTTTTTATCGTCAGACACCTAATAGGTTGACCAGGAAATCAATGATATACTGCACGCGGCCAACGAGGATCGAAAGGGAGGCCGTCAGCGCTCCGGCAAAAACGACGCCGAAAGCAAAGATCAAGAATATGCGTCCTAACCAGGCCAGCAGTCCAACGCCCCGGCCCCACGCCCCCGTTATACCTCCTTGCTTTGGCACGGCAAAGTTAAAGGCCATCAACGTACAGATCGTGCCCACGACGATCAGCAGGCCGTCAACGAGGGAATCGCCGCTCAAAGCGCGAGCGGTCGCTGCGACCTGCGGCACGAGGGCGCCCAGCAACGCGCCGCCCAAAGCCACCGCCGCCCCAACCCCGACCAGATAGGCCACCGCAAAGTTGCCCACGTATGCCAACCTGGGCGTCCCCTTGAACGCAAGCAACCACAGGCCCATCGCCAAGGGGATCAACAAGAGACGTTCGTTTGGCAACTTTAGTAGAGTGAGCACGATCTCACGGACCACTACGCCAAAGGAGTAGCCCACCAGCGCGCCGACAAAGATGTGCAGCGCCAGTTTGTAGAGGGGATTGTCGCCGAAAACCAGATAGCTCAAGATCAATAACGTCAATCCCGCGCCCAGCGGCGCGCCAATGGCCTCGACGATTTCCATCACCGTTCCTCCCTGCGTGGGCGGATGAGAGTATGGACGATGCCACCTGCGAACATCAGAATAACGACGGCCACGTGTCCCGCTGCCAGTGCATTGAACCGTTTTGCGGCCTGTCCTTCCATTGTGCGGTGGCTCTCATAAGCGGCCGCCCCGCTCAACCCACTGATCGTTCCCCGCAATTGTCCGGCGCTGGCGTCGAAATACGGGCTGGCGGCGGCCTCCACTGCCGCACTCACGCCAGCCGAGATCAGTGGGGCGGGATCATATCTGGCGTGCGTCTGCTCGACCCACCAGCGCAGCGGGGCAGAGCGGCTGGCAAGCACGACGATCAGCCTGGGTCGCTCGCCCGTTTGGGCCAGTAATTGAGATACACCCGTGGCGTCGCCCGGCTGATAGTTTGCGCCCGGCTCGTAGTATTGGAGAGATTCTTCCTCCGGCGTGGGGTTGTCCTGTACCACTTGCCACGTCTCTTCCCACGCCCGCTCTGCCACCGCCAACCCGTCCGGTCGTGTGCTGGCGATGGAAACGTCCGCTTCCCGGTCAATCAGATGGCGCAGGATTGGTCTTGCCACCCAATCGAGTTCATCCGCCTCCGCCGGCCCATACTCAAAGGCGACCAGGACCGATTCCCCGGCGCCCACGCCCTCGATGACATTGTACAGCGTTTCCCCCTCACGGCCGAGTTGACCGGGACGTGCCAGGACTGGCGCCTTGCTGCCCATCAGAGGCTGCCAGGCCAATATAGCCAGCACGGATAAGAGAAGCACAAGCCCAATCGCCAGCCGTTGGAGCCACTCGCCCACGGCGACACCCGGTTCGCCTGCTCGTGGTTGTGGCGCTTCTGTTGGTTGAGAGATCAAGCGCTGGAGCAATTGCGCCCGGGCCAGACTCGCCTCGCGGGCCTCGGCGGGCAACGCGCTCTCACGAGTCATGGGCATCTCGATGGCTGCGGCCTGGGGCAAGAGGGCGCGCAGTCCTTCCAATAACCCTTCGGTTTCCACCGGCCCTTCCAGGGCGACCTCGGCCGCTTCGCTCGGACGCATTGCCTCCAGCCAGGCGGGAATCTCTGCGCGCACCAGACCCGCCTTTTCAGCCGCTTCAATTTCTGGTTCCAGTGGCAAGGGTTGCTTGAAAACGGGAACCCTCGCGTCGGTGGAAGGCTCTGTCTCGGGTTGTAGTTCGGTCAGCCACCCTGAAGATTCAGGCGCGACAGGTGTGGTCGTATCCAAGAAGGGGGAGATTGTTTCTTTGGCCTCGGCTTTGACCTCCTCCGCCGCCGGCTCCGCCGGGGCAATGTCCCGCAGCCAATCGGGAACCTCGGCCGGCGCGGGGGCCGGCTCGACCTCGGCCACCGGCGGCGCGA
>CAYMWP010000023.1:20451-41752 GCA_964393895.1 uncultured Anaerolineales bacterium
CGACCTCGGCCACCGGCGGCGCGACCTCCTCCTCCGGCTCCTCTGGCTCCGCCGGGGCAATGTCCCGCAGCCAGTCGGGAACCTCGGCCGGCGCGGGGGCCGGCTCCACTTTAGCCGTCGGCGGCGCGACCTCCTCCTCCGGCTCCGCCGGGGCGATGTCCCGCAGCCAATCGGGGATCTCGACCGGTTCGACGGGTTCAGTTGGCGGGATGGCTTCTTGAGGTTCATCCAAGGCCGAGGCTCGCAGTTGCGACAGCCAATCGGCCGCGCCTTCCTCCTCAGCCTCAAGGGGTTCGACCGCCGAGGATGGTTCCTCAGCCTGCTCTACTGCCGAGGAGCGGAGCTGCGACAGCCAACTTTCTTCCTCGATTTCCGAGGTTGCACCTGCGGCCTGTTGTTCTTCCTTCTCTTCCAGCGGAATAGTGGGCAGAGAAAGTCCTCTGAGTGGCGGCCGTCTTGGTTCCTCTTGCTCCTGGGAGGAGGCGGTCAGTGGGGTCAGGCGGGCGTTGCATTTGTCGCAGTAGGCGTTGCCGACGGGATTGACAGCGCCGCACATTGGGCAACGCAATGTAGTATGCGTCGGTAGTGGTTCGCCGCATTCGTTGCAAAAGCGACTTCCCCTTCGGTTTGCCGCGCCGCACTTGGGACAATGAATCATGACGCCGTCACTCAGAATTCACTATGGGGCCGGTCGCTGATGACGAGAACTCGCAGCGCAGTGATTACTGTGCCCAATACGACCCCCAACAGCAGGCCGCGCATCCCGGCCATCCCGGGCACACCTATGATCCATTCTCGAATCTCGGCCAGAAACCCCAGGGTGGCTACGAGGCCAGTAGGAGGCGCCGCACCGATCAGCACGACGGCCACGACGAGGATGAAAATCCATCCCAGGACGAGTTCGCCTGGACTGCGCCGGGCGCGCAGCAGCCGGAACGCTGCCAGCGACAGGGTGAAAGCCACCAGCGCGGCCA
This sequence comes from uncultured Anaerolineales bacterium, assembly GCA_964393895.1. Classification (GTDB taxonomy): domain Bacteria; phylum Chloroflexota; class Anaerolineae; order B4-G1; family B4-G1; genus B4-G1. Next base: position 21,426 of record CAYMWP010000023.1, read on the forward strand.
ACGACGCGCCTAGCGAGCCAATTACGTGATCGAATATCAGACGGTCGAGCGATTCTTGAATTTGAACGTCGGGCAGAACGTCCTTTAGAAACCACTGTAGTACCTCTAGTAAGGAGGGAAGCGCGCCTATCAGCACGGCGAACAGTAGCGCCAGGCTGTAGGGCCAGCCCCGCCGCCGGCGAAGCGCCCGCTCGCCGTGCACGCGCAACAGGTTGACCATCCCCAGGATGAGAGCAAAGGCAGCCACGATCACGGCCCACTCGACCAGAACGTCGCGCAGTTCGGTCGGACGGTCGCAATAGTCAACCAGCAGGGGAGTGGGAAACAGGTAGCCGACCAGTACCAGCAGGCCCGTAAAGGTCGCAATGAATATGGGGCCCCATTTTTTGACCAGAATACTGACCAGGGTGCGTGTCTGGGCGATCATTTTCTAACCTTGCGTCACCGCGAGCAATAATATGGCTATCACCAGCATGACGCGCAAGATGTCTTGGGCCGTCAGGCCGATCAGGTAGCGCCGCTCCCCGGTCATTTGGGCGCCGGCGGCGTACAATTCCTCTCCAACGGCCAAACGAGCGGTGATGGGATACAGCGCGCCCACGGCAGTGGGAGCAGCGGCAGCGGCCAATTGATGCAGTCCAAGCCGCGCTCCCGCGTCGGCAATCAGGGAGACCTCGGGGCCAAAGTGACCGACTATCACGTTGGTCATCACGTCTTCGACCGCGATCTCGTGCGCGGCCCCGGCTGCGTACGCCACCGGGGTTGGCGCGACAAAGCGCACCAGGCTGGGCTGGTACAATTCGGCCAAGTCGCGCCGCTCATAAGCTCGACGCAGAACATCCTGGGCCAGAGGCAGCAACGTGGGATCGCCGACGGTGACGATGGGCGGAACGTCGTAGGCTACGGCGGCGTCCACCAGCGCCTCCACGACCTGAAGCCCGGCCAGCGACGTGATTGTGTCCTCGCCGCCCAACCCGCCGCTGCCGAGCGCAATGTGGATGGGTTTCCCATGCTCGGCGGCTCGCTTGACCTCGTTTTGCAGGTCTTGGAAGGCGGGCAACGGGCGTATCGCTGGGAGCGGCTCTCTGCGCCTGCGGAGTAGCCACTGAGCCGCCAGCACCAGGCCCAGCACCAGGAGGCTGAGAGCCAGGGAAATGGTCGCCCAGGCGTGGGTATTCAAGTGGTAGCCTCCTCCTCTGCCAGATACATTCTCAATCGCTCCAGTAGACCTGGGTCATCCAGTAGGGCCAGGGCTCGTTCCATTGCCGTTTCGCCTGTCGTCCTCGTTATGAGCGGCTGGGCCACGATGAACGCCTGGCTGCCCAGGAACCCGAATGGGCGGGCGACCTCGATGAGCGAAAGCGCCGCCGCCGAGAGGTTCAGTGCTTTAATATATCTGGCCCACGTTTCAACCCGATCCGGCTGATTCGATTCGTTTCTCATCCCAGTATACCAAATGTGTGGAGGATGCGCCAGTCTGACGGCGGGCAAGAAACCCGTCCCAAGTTAAGCAGAGGATTACCTGTCTCTTCTCAAAAAGTTGGGGGAAAAGTAGGGCGGAATGCCATTCCGCCTTACATTACCCCGGTTCATTGAGATGATACGATTACCTCGTGTGCAACATATTGAGTATAGCACGATTCTGGGGGAGTGCAAAACGCTGTATGTGGCCTTGCCGGAGCTTGCCCCCTGCGCCGCCATCGGCTATAATGCCCCCGACTGTTCACAGGAGGCTACGATGAGGCTTTCGATCATTATGCCGATCTATAACGAGATCGGAACCATCGCCGAGATCTTGCGGCGCGTGCGCGCGGTAGAGTTGACGGTGACGGCAGGCTATGGCCCGGAACATGATGCCGTGGTCACGTTTGAGCGAGAGATCGTTATGGTGGACGACGGCTCTACTGACGGCACGCGGGATTTTCTGCGCCAGCAAGAAAAGGAAGCGGATGTGGTCGTCGTGTTCCACGAACACAATCGAGGCAAGGGAGCGGCCGTGCGCACCGGCCTCCGGCACGCCAGCGGCGACGTGATGTTGGTCCAGGATGCCGACCTGGAGTATGATCCCCGCGACTACCCGTCGCTCCTGCAGCCTATCCTGGAAAAACGATCTCAGGTGGTCTATGGCTCTCGCTTCCGCGGCGGACCGACCAGGGCGATGTTCTTCTGGCACATGATAGGCAATCACTTTCTCACGTTGGTGACGAACGTCCTCTACGACACTATCCTCAGCGACATGGAGACCTGCTACAAGCTCTTTACGCGCGAGGTCGCGGAGCAACTCGATCTCAAAGCGCCCGGCTGGGGCTTTGATCCCGAAATTACAGCGCAGATCCTCAAGCGCGGCTACCGCATCTACGAAGTGCCCATCTCTTACACCGGTCGCGAGTTCGAGGAGGGCAAAAAGATCAGTTGGCGCGATGGCCTGACCGTGCTGTGGACGCTGCTCAAGTATCGCTTCAGCCGATGAGGGCCCATCGCTGGGTGTTAGTGGCGCTCCTTTTGCTGGCGTGGGCGCTGCGCCTGCCCCCCATCCTGGACAACCGTTTCCACCCCGACGAGGCGCTATACGGTTACTGGGGGCTTTTGATAGGCCGGGGGCTGGATCCGTGGCTGGCGACGGCACCGGTCTACAAGCCGCCGTTACTGCCATACTCGATAGCTGGGGCGCAGGCGCTCTTTGGCAACTCGGAGTTTGCCGTGCGGATGCCGGGGCTGGCAGCTGGTATTCTGACGGTGGCGCTGGTCGCTGCGTTGGCCCGTTCCCTTTATCGCGACCGGTGGTTGACGGCGGCGGCGACGGCGGCCGTGGCTCTTTCCCCCTTTGCCATTCTCTTCTCCGCCACCGCTTTCACCGACCCGCTGATGGTGGCGCTGGGGCTGGGAGCCTGCGTCGCGGCTGCTCGCGGCCGGCCGAGATGGGCCGGGATCTGGGCGGGGCTGGCTTTTGCCACCAAGCAGACCGGCCTGGTCTGGCTGCCATCGGCAATTCTAATCCAAATCTCAAATTCCACCGAACGTTGGACATCGGACATCATCGGTCGTTGGTCATTATTCATTGGTAATTGCTCGCTCATCATTCTACTGATGTTCGCCTGGGACGTGGTACGAGTGGCTCAGGGCGCGGAGAGCTTTTGGCGTATGGGCGTCTCCGGGTATGGAGGATTGCGTCTCATCTGGCCGCAAGAATTGTGGACGCGATTGCGCGGATGGGCCGAGCTGGTGCGCTATCTTTTCGCTTCCTCTATCGTCAACGGCGTGTTACTGGCAGGATTGCCCGTGCTGACCTGGCGCGCCACGATCCTCCAACGTCACGAGCGCGAATCGCTCATAGACCTCTCTCTCGTCTTTTTCTCCCTAGCCTACCTGCTCATCCATTGGCTCCTGGCCTTTCCCATCTGGGACCGCTACCTGCTGCCGCTGGTGCCCGTGCTGGCCATTCTCCTGGCCCGTTTTCTCAGCCTCACCGCTCGCCACTCACCACCAGTTATTCGCTATTCACTATTCGCTGTTCTGCTCATCTCTTTGGCCTTTCCCGCCCGGACCGCCGCTCACAGCCGTTACGCCCTCGGCGGCGACCACGGCACCTACGACGGTATTGACCAGGTCGCCGCGTTTTTGAGCCGCTTGCCCGAAGGCGCGGTGGTCTACCAGCACTGGCTGGGCTGGCATTACGCTTATCATTTGTTCGATGCTCCCGTCTACCTGGCCTACTGGCCGACCCCGGCATGGTTGGCGCGGGACGTGCTGGCCTTTGGTGGGAGAGAACCGCGCTACGTGACGTTCCCGTCCTGGGAATCGTCCGCGCGGGTGGAGCGAGCGCTGGCCGGCGTGGGCTATGGGTTGGAGCCCGTCTTGACTACGACTCGCCGTGACGGCACGCTCTCGTTCACCGTCTACCATATTCGGCCGCTGGAGGCGCATTTCCAGACCGGGCATAAAGTGCCCGGTCTACGGAGCAGCGCCCGATAAATCGGGCTGGAAATTGCTGCTACGTTGCATTTTTGAGCCCCGTTCACGGGGCGCAGTTCCGTAGCGCGGCGACTTTCGCTGCCGAAGGGGAAGTTGTTTCTTAACAAGCACTTGGGGGCAATACGGCTCAGATAAGACCGCCAGAAACTATCATTCGATTAGGGTGTGTTTCACAAATGAGTTGGCCAAGACCTCCGAGGTCTACTTTGTGCGCTCTGTGTCTCTGCGGTGCACTTCCAGCGTCTCCAAAGGGGCCAGGCCGGCCACCAATCGCTTGAGTCCGACCTCCTCGAAGGCCACCGTCACGATCTCGTCGCCTCCGTCGGCGCGGCTCTCTATCACGATCCCCTCACCAAAGGTCGCGTGGCGTACCCGCCACCCGGCGCGGAATTGTGGGGCTCGCACTGCGACCGGCGACCGTTGCGGTCGCACCGAATTGCGAACGTCGCTTCTCCATCCCCCTGCTCCTCTGACCAGGTCCGGCGGTAGGTCTTCCAGGAAGCGGCTTGGCTCCGTATATTCGGTCTCGCCGTAGCGGGTGCGTCTGAAGGCATAAGTCAAAAAGAGCCTGTCCTCTGCCCGCGTCAGCCCGACGTACATCAAGCGCCGTTCCTCGGCCATCTCTTCCGCATCGTCGAGGGAGCGGCTGTGAGGCAGTATCTCCTCCTCCAGCCCGACGATAAAGACGACGGGGAACTCTAGCCCCTTGGCGCTGTGGAGCGTGAGCAGCGTCGGCGCGTCCACATCGCCGCTCAGATTGTCCACGTCGGAGACGAGCGCGACGTCGGCCAAAAAATCGGTCAGCGTCAGTTCCTCATAATCGGCGGCCACGTTGCGCAGCTCCAACACATTGGCCCAGCGGTCCTCTCCCTCCTCGCTGCCGTCGCGCACATAGTCGCCGTAGCTAGTGTCCTCCAACACGCGGTCTATCAACTGCGCCACCGTCATATTCTCTCGCGCCGCGATCCAACTCTGCACCATTTCCAAAAAGACCGCCAGCGCCCGCTGCGCCCGCGTGCCTAAATTGATGGGCGGAGCGATGTCTGACGGGTCGCTTGGGGGATTGGAGATGTCCTCGAGCTCCTGGTAGACCGATACGTCGCGCTCTTTTGCCGCGCTCTCCAACACTGCCACCGTCTTTCTGCCGATGCCCCGGGGCGGGACGTTGATCACGCGCGCCATACTCACACCCTCGCTGGGGTTGTGGATCAGCCGCAGGAAAGCAATCACGTCCTTGATCTCGCGGCGAGCGTAGAAGCGGGTGGCGCCGACCAGCCGGTAGGGCAGCCCGGCACGGATGAAGACATCTTCCAGGGCGCGGGATTGGGCGTTAGTGCGGTACATCACGGCGCAATCGCCGGGGCGTATCCCTTCCTGGGCCGTCAGGCGGGCGATGGTGTCCACGACGAAGTGAGCCTCGTCCTCCTGATCGTACGCTTCGCGGACGACGATCTCCGGCCCGCGCCCGCGTCGCGTGAAGAGCGATTTATCGGTGCGGTCGGGGTTGTGGCGGATGATGGCGCGCGCGGCGTCCAGGATGGTCTGGGTGGAGCGATAGTTCTCCTCCAGCAGGATAGTCGCCAGGTCGGGGTGATCGTCCCGCAGCCGGCGGATGTTGCGATAGTCGGCGCCGCGCCAGGCGTAAATTGATTGGTCTTCGTCGGCCACACAAAACAGGTTGTGGTGGAGCGCCGAAAGCTGCTTCAATAATGTGTACTGGGCCTGGTTCGTGTCCTGGAACTCGTCCACCAGGACGTGGCGGTATCGTTCCTGATACTTGGCCAGCACGGCAGGGTTCTGTCCGAACGTGCGCACCGTCACCATCAGCAGGTCGTCGAAATCTAACCCATCGTTCGCCTCTAGCAGCGCCTGGTAGCGCTCGTAGACCCGCTTGACGATCTCGTCACGGTAGGAGACGGTGGGGTATACCCCTGGGGGAATCAACTCGTTCTTGGCGCGGGAGATGGCCCCGCGCATTGATTGGGGGCGATACAACGCGCTGTCATAGTCGAGGTCTTTGAGAGCTTGTTTGACCAGGCGGAGCTGGTCGTCGGCGTCAAAGATGGCGTAATCGCGCGGGAGGCCGGCGGCCTCGTGCTCGCGGCGCAGGATGCGGGCGCAGGTGGCGTGGAACGTGCCCAGCGTCAGACTGCGGGCGCTGGAGGAGCCGAGGAGCCCTTCCAGCCGCTGCCGCATCTCGCGGGCGGCCTTGTTGGTGAATGTGACCGCCATGATGCGCCAGGGAGCGACGTCCATTCCCTGCACCAGCCAGGCGACGCGATGGGTCAGCACGCGGGTCTTGCCGCTGCCCGGCCCGGCCAACACCAGCACCGGCCCGTCGGGGGCGGCGACCGCTTTGCGTTGTTGGGGGTTGAGTTCTTTGAGCAGTTCCATAGTGGGGCATTGTAACACAGTCGCACGCGGTGCGCCAGTTTTGCGGTTTGGCGCGCTATGAGTTATAATGTTCAGGGAGGTGAAGAATGGCGAGTTACGGAGCTATTGCCGCCAGGCTGAATATAAGCGAACGAGAGTTGGAACGAGAAAGTATGCGCGCCTACCTACAACATCGTCTCCGCAAAGTACAGGCTGACATTGTTCACCTGTGCAACAAGTACGGCGTGCGTAGCGCGGAGGAGATGGAAGCTCGTTATCGGGAAGGCACGCTGCCAGAGGCAGGGACGTGGGAGGACTTTTTTTCGGTTAGACCACCTGGAGGCCAGCCGAGACGAATTACCTAGTTTGCTGCAAGAGTTATGATGCGCCGCCTGGCCGACATCGCCTTGACCGAGTTTGCCGACATTGTCCTTTCGACAACTGTCAAAACCGCCAAACTACGGCTGCATTTCACCGATGGCTCCTATGCAGATATCTGGTTCTCCAGGCAACGTCCTGGAGTATACGCTTATCACTGGAAACGCCGGCACGTAGATGGCGCGATATTCCGGCACGACAACATCCCTCACCAACGGTGGAAGAGCGTCGCTGCTTTCCCCAAACATTTCCACGATGGCGCGGACGAGCAGGTAGTGGATAGCAACCTGCCCAACGACCCCGAACAGGCGTTGCGCCTCTTTTTGAACTTTTGCCGAGAAAAGGTGGCAGAGAAATGATCATCACTCAAGAATTACGACTCAGCACCCGCGGCCATTGCGACATTAGGGACGTCACCCCCCAGGTCGCGGAGGCGGTGAGAGAATCGGGGCTGCGGGCGGGTATCGTCACCCTGTTCTGCCCCGGCTCGACCGGCGGCCTGACCACCATCGAGTACGAGAGCGGCGCGCTGGCCGACCTGGAGCAGGTGTTCGACGAGATCGTGCCACCCGACCGCGACTATCGCCACCACCTGCGTTGGGGGGACGATAACGGCAGCTCCCACGTCCGCGCGGCCCTCGTCGGCCCCTCGCTGACGGTGCCGTTCGTGGATGGCCGTCTCACGCTGGGCACCTGGCAGCAGATTGTGTTTCTCGATTTCGACACCCGCTCCCGCTCGCGCCGCCTGGTGGTGCAGATGATGGGAGAGTGAAACGTCAAACGTCATGGAGTTTTAACCCGGCGGAAGGAGACCAGAGATGCCTAATCGTAAAGTGATGGCGGCGGCGGCCGAAATACGTCGTGACGCGCGGCCCGAGGCCAAGCGTATATATGACGAGCACCGTAGCAAGGTGCACGACATGATCCGCCGCCTGGCTGGCCCCACCCAAGAGGAACACGACCGGGCTTTCGAGATGCTATCCAGTATGGGCGAGTTCGTCGCGCCCGAACTGCTGGGGGCGTTGGCCGATCCGACGTTGGACCCCATCGCGGCTGACGAGGCGGTATCCCTTCTGGGCACTACCGGCGACGAGCGGGCGCGGGAGCCGCTGTGGGAGTTTTTCCAGGATAATCTGGACGATGATGAGCGAGCCTCCACTGCCGCGTTGAGCCTGGCTGGCCTGGGGGACGACCGCGTGCTGCCTTATCTGCGCGAGGCGCTGGACGCCGACGACGATGAAACGGTCGCCAACGCCGCAGCCAGTATGATCATGCTGGGGCAGCCGGAAGACATCCCTCATTTGCGCCAGGTGCATCGCCGCCACCGCGCCAACCGCGAGATTCGTTTTGGGGTCGCCAACGCCGTGCTCACCATCGTAGGAGAGACTGACCAGCGCACCTTCAATCGTACGCTGGACGAGATCCAGGGCAGCTTTGCCGACCGAGACCTGTGGGACGACATCTGGCACATCCTGGATAGCGAGTTTGGCGAGGATCACCCAACGGTGCATTGAGGTATTGCCGGTCAATTATGAGCACATCGCCCCTCTCTCCGTCAGGGAACCCGAAAGGGCCCGTTTTCCCATTGTCGTGGCTCGTCGTTTCGCTGGCGCTCGTGGTGCTCGTGACGTTCGTCGTCGCCACGCCCGGCGGTTTTTTGACCAAGATGGACATGGTCGGCTACGCCGTCTGTCACCGCATAGAGTCCCATTCCTTCACCATTGGAGGGCGCCAGCTTCCCCTCTGCGCCCGCTGTACCGGCACCTTTATCGGCGCACTGACCGGGTTCCTGGGGCAGGCGGTGGTGTTGCGGCGGCGGCGCGCCTCCGAGTTCCCTCCCCCGTTCGTCATCGTTCTCCTCGCCGGATTCACGCTGCTGTGGGCGACCGACGGCCTCAACTCCTACATGCAACTCGTCGGCGGCCCGTACCTATACGAACCCATGAATTGGCTGCGGCTGACCACCGGCGCACTGAACGGGCTGACGATGAGCGCGCTCGTCTACCCGGTCTTTAACTTTACTCTGTGGCGACGTCCCATCCCTGAGCGCGCGATACGCGGCCTGCGCGACTTGGGCGTGCTGCTCCTGCTCCAAGCTGGCCTGGTCGGCCTGGTGCTCACCGAGTGGCCTTTCCTGCTCTACCCGTTGGCGCTGCTGAGCGCCCTGGGGGTGCTGACCCTGCTCACCAGCGTCACCAGTATGTTGGTTGTGATGCTCGTGCGGCGGGAAAATATGGCAGAGACCTGGCGCGAGGCCGCCGTCCCACTGCTGGCCGGGCTTGCGGTGGCCCTCATCCAGGTGGGCGTGATTGATTGGGTGAGATATGCACTCACCGACACGCTCACTGGCATCCCGCTGCTGCGCTAGCGATTGCACTGCGCGCGTATCTGGGCTATAATTAGACGCGCCGTAAGCATAGACCCATTTATCAGCACACAGAGGAGGAACTTGCGAAATGAGCGAACAACAGTACTATGCATCGCCTCCGGTCTCGCCGCCAACCAGCGGCATGGCCATTGCCAGTCTGATCGCCGGTATCCTGGGGCTGACCCTGTTCCCGACGCTCGGAAGCGTAATTGGCCTCATCCTGGGGTACGTGGCCCGTGGCCAGATACGCGATAGCGACGGGAGAATGGGCGGCGATGGCCTGGCAAAGGCGGGCATCATTTTGGGCTGGATCGGTATTGCGCTGGCAGTGATTGGAATTTGTCTGGTGGTACTGACGTGGGCCGGACTGATCGGCGGCTCGCTCGGCCTCACCCTCTGCGCTGGCCTGGGCAACTCGTACTAGGGCTTGCGCCAAGATAATAAGGAGAACACAATGTCCTCTGACTATGACTATGAATACGAGGCCCCGGCGGCCAAAGGCAAAATGGCCCCCTGGCTGGTCGTGGTGTTGATCGTCCTGGGCCTGTGTTGCCTGCTGGTACTGGTGCCCTTCTGCGTCATCGTGATCTTGACTTTGCTGGGCCCGGCTGTTGGCGACGTTTTCAGCGACATCATTCTCGGCATATAAAATATCCTGCCAGAGCGCCAGCAATTCCCGTTTTGGCAATTCTATCAAGTGCATCGGCCTAAAAGAGCCCATGCTAGGAAAAAACTAGCCAGCACCGTCTGTTTTACGGCGGTGCGGCTTCAAAACGGGAATTACTGCCAGAGCGCCAGCCCTGGCGGGCGAACATCAGGAGTGACTGGCTGACCCCACGGCGAGTATAATGTTCCACTTCGACCTCCTCGCCTGCGACGGTCGCGCCCGTGCCGGGCTGCTCCACACCCCCCACGGGGCAGTCCCCACGCCGGTCTTTATGCCCGTCGGCACCCAGGCCACCGTCAAGGCCGTCTCTCCGCGCGACCTGGCCGACCTGGGCGCGACGGTCGTCCTGGCTAACACCTACCACCTCTACCTGCGTCCCGGCGACGAGCGCATCGCCCAGTTGGGCGGCCTGCACGCATTCATGGGCTGGGACGGCCCCATCCTCACCGACTCTGGTGGGTTCCAGGTCTTTAGCCTGGCCCAGCAGCGCCAGATTGACTCTGGCGGCGTCACCTTCCGCTCCCACGTGGACGGCTCCGCGCACCGCTTCACCCCGGAAAAGGCCATCTCCATCCAGGAGAACCTGGGGGCCGACATCATCGTCTGCCTCGACGAGTGCGCACCCCCGGACGATTACGACTACAACGTCCAGGCCCTGGCCCGCACCCACGCCTGGGCGCGAGCGTGCCGGGCCGCCAAGAGCCGCGACGACCAGGCCCTGTTTGGCATCCTCCAGGGCGGCGTCTTTCCCGATCTGCGGGAGCAGTCGGCCCGCTTCCTGACCAGCCTGGGTTTCGACGGCTACGCCATCGGTGGCCTGAGCGTTGGAGAGACCAAGGAGCAGATGCACGCGGTGCTGGAGGTGGTGGAGCCGCTGTTGCCGCCTGACCGGCCCCGCTACCTGATGGGCGTCGGCACGCCGCAAGACCTGGTGGAGTGTGTGGCGCGGGGCGTGGACATGTTCGACTGCGTCCTGCCCACGCGCATGGCGCGCAGCGGGACGGCGCTGATCCGCACCGGCCGGCTCAACCTGCGCAACGCCCGCTTTGCCGACGACGCCGCGCCCATAGAGCCGGGCTGCGCCTGCTACGCCTGCACGCATTTTAGCCGGGCCTACGTCCGCCACCTGGTCAAGGCGAAAGAAATACTGGCCCACCAATTGCTCTCGATCCACAACCTTCACCTGCTGCTCACCATCGCCCGCGAACTGCGCCAGGCCGTGCTGGCAGGGCGCTTCCAGACGTACCGGAAAGAGTTCTGGCGAACGTGCGAATAGCGAATGTGCGAATGTGCGAATAGCGAATGGCGAATGGCGAATGGCAAATGGCAACCTACTCCTGCTGGCCGTTCTCGTCATATTGACCCTGCTTCCATGCTCCTCTCCCCTGTCCCCCTGGCAAGTCTACGCCTTTCACGACGATTCCTTCGTCCTGCTTCCTGCTTCCTTACCTCCTGCTCCCTTGCTCCCTTGCCCCCCTGCTCCCTCGCCCCCTTGCCCCCTGACCATTCCCGCTGACTGGCGCATCACCGCCTCCGCTCTGGCCGACGTCACCCACGATGGTGCTCCCGAGTGGGCGCTCATCGTCTGGCGGCCCTGGCGCGATTGGCCGATCCAACGTTGGAGTCCTACATCCAGCCCCATCGCCGGCTTCCACGACGCGGCGGGCCAGAGTTGCCACCTCATCTTGCTCGACTCATCCGACGGGCGCGAGATTTGGGCCGGGTCGGCGCTCCCCGCGCCGCTCCTGGCATTGGCCGTGGGGGACGTGGACGGGGATGGAAACAACGAGGTGGCGACCTTGGAAGGAGACTATGCCACCGCCCACGATGGCCCCGCCACTCACTTGGACATCTGGCGCTGGAACGGCTTTGGCTTTACGCTGGAATGGCGCTCGCCGGCCGGCGACTTTTGCCAACTTTACTTGACCGATGTGGACAACGACGGTATACTGGACGTGGTCGTTCGCCAATGTTTATATAAAGGAGGTTCCCGATGAAAACCAAACCTGTTCTAGTCGTCATCGTCGTCCTCGTCGTTGCCATCCTGGCCTGCAACGTGCCCACGACGCCTACGGCGACTGCGCCATCTGTCACCCAGGCGCCGCCCACCCCCGCTCCCTTAACCCCGCCGCCCGACGTGCGCGGGCCGGGCTTTGCCGCCTACCCCGAGATCGCCGTCGCTCTGCCAGAGAGCTACCAGGGCTATGCTCTGCCGGTCGCCCTGGAAACGTTGGGCAACTATGATAAATTTGTGTTCAGCGACGCGCAGAGCGCGCTCGTGATGCAAAACGGCTTTGTCGTCGCGCCGGCCCAGTGGCTCGAGTTCTTCCAGGTCTATGAGAACGCCCGCTACAGCGAGATTCCCGTCTTTGTCACCACCGACTCGGTCTACCACGTCTACCACCTGATCTTTGACAAGATGCTGCGCGACCTGGAGCACGAGCACTTTGAGCCGGACATTCGCGCCCTCACCGCCGCCTGTCTCCGGTCGGCCCAGGCCCTCTACACTGAATCGCAGGGGGCCGAGTTGGAGAACGTCGCCCGCAGCGTCGTCGCCTACTTTGCCGTCGCCGACGCGCTCATCAACCCCGACGCCGTCACTCCGCCGGAGGTGGCCGACCTGGTGCAGGCCGAACTGGCGCTGATCGAGGCGCACGCAGGGATGGGCGGCAGCCCCATCTTTAGCCAGGATTGCCCCGAGGGCTGCGACCCCTGCGACACGGCGCCGCCGCCAGAATGCCTCGACCAGCCCTGTCTGTGCGAGGACTATTCCCAGTACGTCCCGCGCGGTCACTACACCCGCAGCGAGCAACTGGAGCGCTACTTTCGCGCCATGATGTGGTACGGGCGCGTCAATATGCGCCTTCAAAAGCCCAACGAGACCCGCATGGCGCTGCTCATCACCTACATCCTGCGCAACACCGACGTGAATGGCGTCCCCGCCGCCGACGTCTGGGCGCGGGTGTACGACCCCACCGTCTTTATCGTCGGCAAGGCGGACGATCTGGGCTTTCACGAGTACGGCGCGCTGTGGGACACCATCTTTGGCCCCGACGCCCCCGCCTCTGCCATCGCCGACGAGACAAAGTTTGCCGCCTTCGTCGAGGCTGCCCGCCAACTGCCTCCTCCGCAGATCAACTCTATGTGGGTCTACATCTGGGAGGATAAAGAACAGGTGACGCAGGGCTTTCGTTTCATGGGCCAGCGTTTTGTGCTCGACGCCTATATATTTGACGAACTGATCTGGCGCGAGGTCGGCACGATGGAAGATCCCCGCACCTTGCCCAAGGGACTCGACGTGATGGCTGTCCTGGGCTCTGAAGAGGCCTACGCCATCCTCGACGACATGGGCGAAACGGCCTACGCCCACTACCCAGAGCAGATGGCGAAACTGCGCGAGGAGGTCGGCGCGCTGCAACTGGATTCCTGGACCCAGAATCTCTACTGGGCCTGGCTGTACGCCTTCGGGCCGCTGCTGGAACCAAAGGGGGAGCAGTATCCGGCCTTTATGCAAACCCGGGCCTGGACGCGCAAGGACTTGAACGCGGCGCTAGGCTCCTGGACCGAGCTAAAGCACGACACCATCCTCTACGCCAAGCAGGCGATGGCCGAGATGGGCGGCGGCCCGCCGCCGGAGCCGCCTCACGGCTGGGTCGAGCCTAATCCGCAGGCTTATGCTCGCTTGCTGGCGCTCACCCGTATGACGCGCGAAGGGCTGGAGAGCCGCGGTATCCTGACCGAGAACACGGGCGCTAACCTGGCGCGCCTGGACGATCTACTCACTTTCTTGCTCGACACATCGCAGCGAGAACTGGCCGGCGAGCCGCTGACCAACGACGACTATGAGCGCATCAAGTTCTACGGCGGCGAGTTGGAGGCGATGACGCTGGCCGCCGCCGACCAGGAAGGTGAAGGTCGGCCCTTCTTCGACCAGGACGACCAGGCCCCCATCGTCGCCGACGTCGCCACGGGCCTGGACCCCGTCACGGGCGAGGGGGCCGTGCTGGAAGAGGGCACCGGCTACGTCTTTGAGATCTATGTCGTCGTGCCAGATGGCAACGGCGGCTCGCACATCGCCCAGGGCGGCGTCTTTTCCTACTACGAGTTCCCCTGGCCGATGTTTGATCGGTTGACCGACGAAAAGTGGCGGGAGATGCTGGCGGCTGACAAAGCGCCCGAGCGCCCCGCGTGGACGGGTGAGTTTGTGGCAGAATAGGGAGCAAGAGGTGAGGAGCAGATGAGAAACGGAGGTAACTACTCAGACCCCCGAGGTCTTGATTGAGCTGTTTCAAGTGTGAAACACCAACCATTTTCGGCAGCAACGGTGGGAGAAAGGCTGTCCAAGACCTCGGAGGTCTAGCGCGAGTAGTTACAAACGGAGAATGAAGCCGCTTTCTCTCATCTGCTCGTTCCTCGTTTGCACCTGTCTCTTTCTGCTGCCAGGCGAATTTGCGCCGCCAGCCATCACCCTCGCCCTTGCCGGCGACGTGATGTTGGGGCGGGGGGTGGCGCAGGCGTTGAATCGGGACTGGGAGGCCGCTTTCGCCGAGGTACAGCCCTGGCTGGCTGACGCTGATTTGACCTTTGCCAACCTGGAGTCGCCGCTGACAACCGCTCCCCCCCGTTCCTCCCCCCCGCAAGCGGGGGGGAGAGAGGGGGGATACGACCTGCGCGCGTCGCCAGAGTCGGTCGCCGCCCTGCGCGCCGCCGGCTTTGACGTGGTCTCCCTGGCCAACAACCACGCGCTGGACGCGGGCCAGACCGGACTGCGGGAGACGGTGGACACGCTACACGCGGCCGGAATCGGCGCGCTGCTGGATGGGAAAGCTGGCGGATCGGTAGACTGTTCGCCAACCTGCCAGCTTTTGGCCTTTGACGATAGCGTCGCCCCCCTCGACGTGAAAGCCGCGGCCGGCGCGGTGGCCGCCGCAGCGGAGCGGGCCGACGTGGTCATAGTCTCCATCCATTGGGGAGGCGAGTACCAGGCCGCGCCCGGCCCGCGACAACGCTCCCTCGCCAGGAAGCTGGCCGGGGCCGGAGCCGGCGTCATCGTCGGTCACGGGCCTCACGTGCTGCAGCGGGTGGAGTGGGTAGGTGAGACGCTGGTCGCCTACAGCCTGGGCAACCTGCTCTTTGACCAACCATACCCAGCCGACTGCCGTCAAGGGGTCATCCTGCGCGTCACGCTGCAAGGCGACCGCATCGCCGCCGTCGAGGCGATACCCACAGTGACGGAACAGGGCCGCTTGAGGCTCGCCAATCCAGAAGAGGCCGCCGCCATCAGTGACCGCATAGGGCTGGATACCAAGATTATTCAGGAGCGCAAACAATGAGCCTATTTCGAGCTTTTCTCCTCGGCGTTCTCCAGGGCGCGACCGAGTTTCTGCCCGTCAGTAGTTCGGGCCATCTGGTGCTCGCGCCCTGGCTTCTGGGCTGGGATTCGCCCGGCCTGGCTTTTGATGCCGTCGTGCACTGGGGCACCGCGCTGGCCGTGGTGGTCTACTTTTGGCGCGATTGGGTCAAGATTATCGGCGAGGCCGTGAAATCAATCAATCTCAAATCAGAAGCCTGGCTCATCCTGTTGGGGACGATCCCCGCTGCCCTTGCCGGCTACCTGCTGGAGGATTTCTTCGAGGGCATGTTCGGTCGGCCCGTCGCGGCGGCTGCCTTCCTGCTGGTCACGGCGGCGCTCCTGACCGCCAGCGAGCGGTTGGGCCGCCGCGAGCGCGACCTGGATACATTGACCTGGCTCGACGCGCTGCTGGTGGGACTGGCCCAGGCGCTGGCCATTCTCCCTGGCATCTCTCGCTCCGGCTCGACCATCGCCGCCGGACTGGCGCGGGGGTTGCGGCGGGAGGAGGCCGCCCGCTTCAGTTTTCTCCTGGCGACCCCCATCATCCTCGGCGCGGGACTGCTCAAGATTGTGGACTTGGCTCAAACGGGCGGATTGGCCGCGCAGTTCCCGGCGCTCGTCGTCGGATTTGCGGCTGCGAGCCTCGTTGGTTTTGGCTGCATCCACTTTCTGATGGGCTACTTGCAGCGCCGCCGCCTCTACCCTTTCGCCGTCTACTGCGCGGTTGTGGGAGGTGTGTGCCTGCTCGTGGCATTGGCGGGAATCAGGTAAGCGGCGGCAACTTGTTTGCCCCCCTGAAGCGGGGTATAATCAAAGCATGAACCGGCTATTTCGCTTTCTGCTTTCTGCCTCATGCTTACTGGCTGCCTGCGCTCCTCAGCCCCTCACCGTCACCCGCGAACCGGCCACGCTGCGCTTGGTCGCAGCCGATTCCTGCGGGCCGCTGGTCGAGGAATTGGCCGCCGCTTACCACGAGTCCCACACCTGGGTCACGGTCACCGTCATCGGCCTCTTCAACTCTGACACGGCCGAGCAGTCGCTGCTGGCAGGTGAAGCGGACGTGGCGTTGCTCTCGTGGTTGGGAGATGATACGAGCGAGGAAGGGTTATGGGCGCAGCCCTTTGCCAGAGACGGAGTCGCCGTCATCGCCCACCCCGCTATGCCATTCACAGAGACCGGTCTGGCGCATCTGCAAGAGATCTACTGGGGCCGGGTACAGGAATGGAGCGGAGTGGTATTGACGGTCGTCAGCCGCGAGGACGGCTGCGGCACCCGCGTTATTTTCGATGGCGCCGTCCTGGGCAACCGCGACGTCACACGCACCGCCGTGGTGATGTCCTCTGCCAAGTCCGTCATCGAACAGGTGGCGCACACACCAGGAGCCATCGGCTACGTCTCGACGTTGTGGATCAACGAATCCAGTGGCGTGCTGGTGTTGCCGGTCGAGGGAGTGCTGCCGGCCCCAGACACAATCTATGATGAGAGCTATCCGCTCGCGCGCCCGCTTTACCTGGCGACCGCGGGCGAGCCGACGGGCGAGGTCCGCCAGTTCGCCCAGTGGGTGCTGGGACCGGATGGGCAGGCGGCGGTAGGGCGAGTCCAGGAAAGACAGTCCGCGCGCTGACCAGAGCAAGGAGACGCACCATGACGGAACAAGAGGGAACTATTCTGGTGGTGGACGATACCCCGGCCGTCCTGGAACTGATGGAAAAGCTGTTGACCTGGCAAGGGTACAAGGTGTACGTGGCAGATGGTGGCGCGCAGGCGCTAGAGTCCGCAAGGACCATCCTTCCTGACCTGATTCTGCTCGACGTCATGATGCCAGGTATGGGCGGCTTTGAGGTCTGTGAGCATCTCAAAGCGGACGCACAGACTCGCGACATACCGGTCATTTTCATCAGTGCGCTGAACGAACCGGAAAACATAGTCAATGCCTTCACCACTGGGGGGGTGGATTACATCACCAAACCATTCCAGCGTAAAGAAGTGCTGGCCCGTGTCGAAACTCACCTGACCTTGCACAATGTGCACAGGAGGCTCGAGGAGCAATATGCCCAACTTGAACACGTCAACGACAAGCTGACCAGCGAGGTCGCTGAGCGCAAGCGGACAGAGGCGGCGCTACATCGCCACGCCGCGCTCCTGAAAACGCAGCGCGAACTCCACCAATCTATCCTGGCTGCCCGTTCGCCAGAGACCGTCGCTATAGCAACCATAAGCCGTATTCGGCAACTGATACCATGCCAACGCGCCATCGTCATAGCGACCCAAGGGGAAGGAGCGATCCAAAGATTGGCGGCCGAGTCAAGCGGTGAGGCCAAGCCGGTGAGCCTGGACGTTTATCGCGAATTGTTCGAGGACGGGTCTTTGAGCGATGGTCGAGTCCGAGGAAGCGACGACCTGGCCTCACTGCCCCACCGCTCTCCCATGCAACAGGCGCTGTACGTCGCAGGTGTGCGTTCCTACATAGTTGTGCCCCTGCTGATACAGAGTGAACCGGTCGGCACTCTGCATCTGGAGGCAGAGCATCCCGGTGCCTTCACCCACAACCACATCACTATCGCCGCCGAGGTAGCCGTCTCGCTGGAAATGGCGATCCGGCAAGCGCGGCTGTACGAGCGAGCTCAACAAGAAAGAGAAAGAGCGGACAGACTCTTGTTGAATATCTTGCCCGCCAGCATCGCCCAAGATCTGAAGGAAACGGGCAGGAGCGCACCCCAGAGTTTTGGTAACGTCACGGTTTGCTTTTCCGACATAGTTGATTTCACGAGCGCCGCTTCTCGGTACGAGCCGGGCTTTGTGATCGGCGAGTTGAATGAGTTGTTCACCGCCTTTGACAACATAACGGAGAGGAATCAATGCGAGCGCATCAAGACAGCCGGCGACGCTTATCTGGCCGTATGTGGGATGCCGGAAGAGAATAAAGATCACGCCTACAACATCATCCAATCCGCCATCGAGATGATTGAATACCTCAAGGCCCGCAGCAAAAGCTCGGAGGTCAAATGGCGGATGAGAATCGGCATCCATTCCGGGCAAGTGGTCGGCGGCGTGGTTGGGATAAAGAAATACATCTACGACGTGTTTGGCGACACGATCAACACGGCCGCCAGGATGGAAGGCCATTCTGAGCCGATGAGGATAAACGTCTCCGAGTCAACCTACCATCTCGTGGCGGACAAATTCCGCTTTGTCGAGAGAGAGGCCGTAGAAGTCAAGGGCAAGGGCAAAATGCGGATGTACTTTGTGGATTGGTGAGATGATCCGGTAGTCTCTCCATTTTGTGCTGGTGTTTTCTCTAGACCTCGGAGGTCTCTGCCGAGCTCGTGCTCGCCCAAAACCGCTGATTTGGGCAGTTTTTGAGCCTGAAAACACATCTCATTAGACCTCCGAGGTCTTACCCAACTTATTTGAAACACGCCCAAATCTGAAAGAGCACGGGGATCAAACCAAGAATGTGCAGAGATCAAAGCAGGAGGCAATGATGGAAGACGGCTTGAAAGAATTGCGCCAGGCGCGCGAGCAGTGGGAGCATAAAACACTACAGGAGACCCTCGACCAACATCCTGAGCGGTACGAGCAATTCATCACCACCTCGAGTGAACCGGTCGAAAGGCTCTACACACCGCTGGACGTGGAAGGGAGCTACCTGGAGAGACTGGGCTTCCCAGGCGAGTACCCCTTCACCCGGGGCGTTCATCCCACCATGCACCGGGGACGGCTGTGGACGATGCGTATGTTCGCCGGGTTCGGCACCGCCGAGGAGACCAACGCCCGCTTCAAGTACCTGTTGGAGCACGGACAGACCGGCCTTTCCGTCGCTTTCGACCTGCCCACACTTTACGGCTACGACACTGACTCGCCGGAGGCGGAGGGAGAGTTCGGCAAGTGTGGCGTGGCGGTCTCCTCCCTGCGCGACATGGAGGTCCTCTTCGACGCCATCCCGCTGGACAAGGTGACCACCTCAATGACCATCAACAGTCCGGCCGCCATTATCTGGGCCATGTACATCGTCGCCGCCGAAAGGCAAGGCGTACCGATGCACGAATTGGGCGGCACTATCCAGAACGACATTCTCAAAGAGTACATCGCTCAGAAGGAGTACATCTTTCCCCCCCACCCCTCCATGCGGCTGGTGACCGATACGGTCGAGTTCGGCACCAATCACTTGCCCAAGTGGAACACCATCTCCATCTCCGGCTACCACATCCGCGAGGCCGGCTCGACGGCGGCACAGGAATTGGCCTTTACCCTGGCTGACGGGATGGAGTACGTACGCTGGGCGCTGAAGCGCGGACTGGCTGTAGACTCTTTTGCCCCTCGTCTCTCCTACTTTTTCAACTGCCACAACGACTTTATGGAGGAAATCGCCAAGTTCCGCGCTGCCCGCCGCATCTGGGCGCGGGAGATGCGCGAGACCTTTGGGGCGCAGGACCCCCGCTCCTGGTGGCTGCGTTTCCACACTCAGACCGCCGGCTGCTCGCTCTCCGCGCAACAGCCCGAGATCAACGTCGCGCGGGTGGCGATCCAGGCTCTGGCAGCGGTGCTGGGGGGCACTCAGTCACTGCACACCAACAGTCTGGACGAGGCGTTGGCTCTACCCAGCGAGCACGCCGTCAAGATCGCTCTGCGCACCCAGCAGATCATCGCCCACGAGAGCGGCGTCACCAACACCGTGGATCCACTGGGTGGCTCCTACGCCATCGAGGCGCTCACCGACCGCATGGAGCAGCAGGCCTACGACTATTTCGAAAGGGCGGAGGCGTTAGGGGGGGTCATTCCGGCCATCGAGGCCGGCTTCTTCCAGCAAGAGATCGCCGACGCCGCCTATCGCTACCAACGCGAGATTGACGAGCAGCAGCGCATCGTCGTGGGGGTCAACGAGTACGTGGAGGATGAACCCTTGCGAATCCCGCTGTTGAGAATGGACCCCCAAGGGTACGAGCGGCAATGCGCCAGGTTAGAGCAGGTGCGGGCGGAACGGGACAGTGGGGCCGTGGGGCAGGCGCTCGACCGGCTGCGCGTCGCCGCCCAGGGGACAGAGAACACCATGCCCTACATTCTGGACGCCGTGCGCGTGTACGCCACATTACAGGAGATGATGGACGTTTTCAGGCAGGTCTTTGGTCTCTACCGCGAGCCGATGATCGTATAAGAATGGTAGTATTTGTTTACCGGGGTTCCTCTCCTCATTATAGCCGAAGTGAACCTCCGAT
>CAYMWP010000024.1:0-39987 GCA_964393895.1 uncultured Anaerolineales bacterium
GCCACGGCAAGAAGAAAGTGGAGATGCACTTTTTGCCCGACGTGTGGGTGACGTGCAACGTCTGCAAGGGAACGCGCTTCAACCGGGAGACGTTGCAGGTCCGCTACAAAGGCAAGGCAATCGCCGACGTGTTGGATATGGACGTGGAGGAGGCGCTGGACTTTTTCGGGAACGTGCCCAAGATCAAGCGCATCCTGGCTACGCTTTCCGACGTGGGGCTGGGCTACGTCAAGCTGGGCCAGAGCGCGACCACGCTCTCCGGCGGCGAGGCGCAGCGGATCAAGCTGGCCAAGGAGCTGGCCCGCGTCTCCACCGGCGACACGGTCTACATCCTGGATGAGCCGACCACTGGCCTGCACTTTGCCGACATCCAAAAGCTCTTGGACGTGCTCCACCGCTTGACCGACGCCGGGAACACGGTCATCGTCATCGAGCACAATCTGGACGTGATCAAGACGGCGGACTGGATCGTGGACCTGGGGCCGGAGGGGGGTGACGAGGGGGGGTACATCGTGGCCGAGGGAAGCCCGGAGGAAGTGGCGCAGGTGGAAGGGAGTTACACGGGGCATTTCCTGAGGCGGGTGCTGTAGAGCCGAAGAGATGGGGAGCAAGGGCGTGGACGAACTGGGGACAGATCTGCGCAAGATGCTGGCCGACAAGGATCATCCGCAACTGGAAGAGGCGATACGTTTGGCTCTGACAGATGGCGGGGCGCTGGACGCGCTCCTGGACGGCCTGACGTCGAAGGAGGAAACTTACCGCTACAATTGCTTCGAGGTGCTCTTGTGGATCAGCGAGAGCCGGTCGCAGGTGTTGTATCCGCAGTGGGATCATTTCGTCGGGCTTTTGGGCAGCAGCAATGGATTCTATCGCTCTATGGCGCTGCGGCTCATCGCCAACTTGACGGGGGCGGACGAGGAGGGGCGGTTCGAGAGCATCTTTGAGCGTTACTTTGAGCTCCTCGACGACGAGAAGGTGATGGTGGCTCGGTATCTCGCTCAGAGCGCGGGGGTGATCGCCAGGCGCAAACCTCACCTGCAAGCGAGGATCGCGGAAAAGCTGTTGGGCATTGAGCAGGCCCATCACACCGAAGGGCGCAAGGCCTTGGTCAAAGCGGATGCGCTCGAGTTCTTGGCGGCGTTCTTCGAGGTGTTGCCCGAAAAGGAAAGGGCGCTCGCTTTTGCCGAGGGCTTGTTGACGAGCAGCAGCCCAAAGGCAAGAAAGGCGGCCCAAGCTTTCCTCGACGAGCGCAGAGAGGCGGTAAAGAAATGAAACGAGGAGAGCGGAGGATAACGAAAGGACTGGACGATGAACGATGATGTGAGGATCGTCACCGTTGACGGTGCGAACGTGGCCGCGGAGGGGTTCTTTTGTTACAAAAGCAAGCCCAAGTCGGCAGGGTACCAGAAGAAGCTGAGTTGGTTGGAGCAGCGCTTTGCCGAGGGGATGCGGATCAGTATCCTCTACGAGGGCGAGAGGTCGGTGGGCTTTGTAGAGTACGTCCCCGGCGAGTTCGCCTGGCGGGCCGTCAACGCCGCGGGCTACATGGTCATTCACTGCCTGTGGGTGGTGGGTAAGGGAAAGGGCAAGGGCTATGGCACGCGCCTGGTGAACGAATGCGTTGAGGATGCACGGAAAGCTCAGATGCACGGCGTCGTGATGGTCGCCAGCAGCAGGCC
The DNA here is from genome assembly GCA_964393895.1 of uncultured Anaerolineales bacterium. GTDB lineage: Bacteria > Chloroflexota > Anaerolineae > B4-G1 > B4-G1 > B4-G1. The sequence goes on from CAYMWP010000024.1 coordinate 1,680, forward strand.
GTGGCTGGCCGACAAAAAGCTGTTCCTCAAGCTGGGCTTCGAGGTCGTGGGCCAGGCCCCGCCGACCTTTGATCTGCTGGTCAAGCGGTTCGACGACGCCCCCCTGCCTACCTTTCCCGAAGATTGGGATGAGAGAATCAGCCGCTACGGTCCAGGCGTTACCATCGTCTACGCCGACCAGTGCCCCTACATCGAGGACGCGGTGCATGGAACGCTAGAGATCGCCGGCGAGATGGGCGCAGAGGCTCGGACCGTCAAGTTGGAAAGCAGCCAGCAAGTGCGGGACGGTGCGCCGTCGGCATACGGAGTATTTGGCATCGTGTATGATGGAGAGTTGGTGAGCTACAAGTACCTGGACAGCAAGAAAGAGCGACAAAGGTTTTCCGAGCTCTTGAGCAAAGCATAGCACCACCAAGTCAGGAGGGAATCTGATGAACGACAGGATAATCGCTTACTGTGGGTTGATCTGCACCGACTGCCCGGCCTACGTCGCCACGCAGGCGGACGACCGGGCCGCGTTGGAGCAGGTGGCGGCTCAATGGCGGGAGGAGTACAACGCGCCCAACATCACCGTCGAGTCCGTCATCTGCGATGGCTGCCTGAATGGCGGGCGCAAGTGCGGTCACTGCGCCGAGTGCGAGATCCTCGCCTGTGGGGTCGAGCGTGGCGTGGTCAACTGCGCCCACTGCGCGGAATATGCCTGCGAGCGACTGGAGGGCTTTTTCGGCTTTGTGCCGGACGCGCGGGCGGTGCTGGACGAGATTCGGCGCTCGTTGTGAGGGAGGCGCATGATCTATTCTGTAGCAGACGATATGGTTTACTGGCTGCTGGAATCTGGCGGACCCTGGACCCGCTACCGTACGCTGGTGGACCTGCTCGACCGGCCTGAGGACGACGCCGAGGTGCAGGCTGCTCGCGCCGAGATGCTGGCCCACTCTCAGGTGCAGGCCCTCGTCGCCGAACTTGACTGGCCCGGCCTGCCGCTCAAGCGCCACAATGACGCGGCCCATCCCTTTAACAAACTGCCCGTCCTGGCCGATTTCGGTCTGCGCGCCGACGACCCTGGCATTGGCCCCGTCGTCGAGCGGATGTTGGAGCAGCAACATTCCGATGGCCCATTCCAGGTCGTCGTTCAGATCGCCGAGCGGTATGGCGGCAGCGGTCAGCCAACGCTCAGTTGGGCACTGTGTGATAGTACGGTCAACCTCTATTCGATGGCGGCTTTGGGGCTGGCGAACCATCCCGCTGTGCAGTGGGCCGCCGAACACTTGGTCGGCCTGGCGCGCCAGCCTGGCCCCGAAGGGGAGCCCCTCGGCGGCTGGCCCTGCGCCACCGGGGCCGGCTTTCGTGGCCCTGGCCGCAAGTCCGACCCCTGCCCTGTCGTCAACCTGCACGCGCTACGGGCACTGGATGCGTTGGGCTGGCACGACCATCCGACGGCGGTGCTGGGGGCAGAGATGCTGCTCACCCACTGGGAGCGCCGGGCCGGGCGCAAGATGTACCTCTTCGGCATCGGTACCGACTTCCGCAAGCTCAAGTATCCCTTCGTCTGGTACGACGTGCTGCACGTGGTGGACGTGCTGAGCCGCTTCCCCTTCCTCCACGCCGACCCGCGCTTGCGAGAGATGGTGGAGACGATCACCGCGCAGGCCGGCGAGAACGGACGCTACGCCGCCACCTCGATGTACCGGGCCTGGAAAGGCTGGTCCTTCGCCGACAAGAAGACCCCCTCGCCCTGGCTCACCTTCCTGGTGCTCCGGGTGCAGAAGCGACTTGACGGGAGAGGACCTAATGAGCAGTAAGGCCCAGGCAAAGAAGGACGAGATCATCTCGGAGTTGGTCGAAACCCGGCGCAAGATCGTCGACGCGGCGGCGGCGCTCTCAGCCTGGGCTTGTGACATAGAGTTTCACAGAGCATCGCGGAGAAAAAGATAGTTTTGTTGTATTCTTCTGTGCTTTCTCAGCCGGATGTAGTTTATTCGCGTTCTCCGTGTCCAAACCAGAATGGCCTGAGCAGTTACTCCTGAGGACGATCCCCGCGCTTGTGCTAGCGGGCCGGTGGGATATAATTGTGATCGGCACTTTTATCACAAGAAGGTTGAAGCAGGTATTCAGATCTCGGTGACTAAAAAAGAGTTCCGACTGGAAAACGAAGAGCATTACAATCGCTCCGGCCCGGTGCGCTGGATCATCTCCCATCTGGCGCGCTATTTGCTTTTCCTGCTGGCCGTGATCCTGGCCGCCATCTTTAACAACTGGGCCTATAGCTATCGCCAGGTTTTGATCGGTCGGGGATTCGACCTGATCACCGCGCCTGGCTGGCAGACTTCCGCGCTGTTGATGCTCGCGTTGGGCGTGGTGGGGGCGGCCGCTACGCAGAGCATAACCGGCCTGATCCGCAACTTTGCCATCGAGTTCCTGGCCCAGCGCGTAGAGCGGGATACCCGCGACGAGTTGTACATCAACTTGCTGGGCAAGAGCCAGACCTTTCACGGCCGGCAGCGCATCGGCGACATCATGGCCCGCGCCACCAACGACGTGCGCTCGCTCAACCTGATGTTCAGCCCCGGCCTGATGCTGATCATTGACTCGCTGATGGCCATCGTCGTTCCCGTCGTCATGATCGGCCAGCTCGATTGGAGACTGCTGCTCGTTCCACTCCTCTTTGTGGTCTTGTGGACCGTCACGGTCTACGACTACAACCGACGTCTCAAACCGGTCAGCGTGGCCCAGCGCGAGCAGTTTGGGACGATGAACGCCGGGCTGCAAGAGTCAATCGCCGGGATCGAGGTGGTCAAGGCGAACGCGCAGGAGCGGCAAGAGTGGGAAAAGTTTGCCCGCGACGCTCGTCTGTTCCGCGACTATTTCGTGGAGCAGGGAGAGATACAGGCTCGCTACCTGCCAATGTTGATGTTTCTGTTCTGCTGGGCCGGCGCCTTTTTGCACGCACTGTTGCTCTGGCGCGCGAGCATCGTCAGTCTGGGGCAGGTGGTGGCCTTTATGGGGCTGATGGGCACGCTGCGTTTCCCCACCTTTATCTCTATCTTTTCCTTCAACCTGGTGCAGTTGGGCATCGCTGGCGCCGAGCGGATTCTGGAACTGATCAACACAGAGACAGAGCTGGACGAGAACGAGGCCGGCGTCGCCCAACCGATCCGGGGCCAGGTGGTCTTTGAAAACGTCAGCTTTGGTTACAGCGACGACAGAAACCAGGTTTTTTCCGAAAAACCCGGTTTCTTTGACCAGAATGGTAGGCTGGTGCTGAAGAACATCAGTTTCGCTGCTCAACCAGGGGAGACCATCGCCATCGTGGGGCAGACTGGCTCTGGCAAGACGACGCTCACCCGGCTCATCAACCGCATCTTTGACGCCGATAGCGGGCGGGTGCTGGTGGACGGCGTGGACGTGCGCGATTGGAGCATGGAGTCGCTCCGCTCGCAGATCTCGACCATCGAACAGGACGTGTTCCTCTTCTCCCGCACGCTGGCCGAAAACGTCGCCTTTGGTTGCAACGACGCCGACCAGGGGGCGATAGAACGGGCGGCCCGCGAGGCGCAGGCGCACGAGTTCATCACCAGCTTTGGCGATGGCTACAAAACTGAGGTAGGGGAGCGAGGCGTGACGCTCTCCGGCGGGCAGCGGCAGCGCATCGCCATCGCCCGTGCCTTCCTCACCGACCCGCGCATCCTGATCCTGGACGATTCCACCAGCGCCATTGACAGCAACACCGAAGATCAAATCCAACGGGCCATGCGGCGCATCAGCCAGGGGCGCCCCGGCGCCCCGCGAACCACCTTTATCATCACCCACCGGCTCAGCCAGATTCGCTGGGCCGACCGCATCCTGGTTCTGCGGCGGGGCGAGCTGGTGGACCAGGGAACCCACGCCGAGCTGATGGAGCGGAGTGAGGACTACCGGCGCATCTTTGCACGCTACGATTAAAGCGTAAAACGTGAGGATCGAGGGGGCGAGATGCGCTACGATGAGTGGGAACGGTTGGTTCCAGAGACGATCAGGGGAGATTCGCTTTGGAAGGTGAGGGCATATCGGCTGGCTCTGTTCCTGACCGATGTGGGCTGGCACGACTTTACTAATCCCAAATCTGTAGCCTTACGTTTCACGGAGACAAAATGGGTTTCGTCCTAGACGGTCTCGACAGTGAGGCCTACGACCGCAATTACAGCGACCAGGAACTGGTGCGCCGCATCATCAGCTACTTTCGACCCCACACCCGGCGCATGATCCTGGTGGCCGCGATGATCGCGCTAAACTCGGCGGCCGGAACCGGCGGGCCGATAATCATCTCCAAAGCCATTGACGTCGTGGCCGCCGACCCGTCGCTTAAAGTCATGCTGCTGATGGCAACGGGCGTGCTCCTGATGGGCGCGGCGGCCTGGGTCTTTAACTATGTGCGGCAGATGTACTCCGCCCGGGTGGTGGGGGACGTGGTGCTCAGGCTGCGAGAGGACGTCTTTGACGCTACCATCAGGCACGACCTGTCATTCTACGGCGAGCATCCCTCCGGCAAGATCGTCAGCCGCGTCACCTCCGATACGCAGGACTTTAGCACGGTCGCCACGCTGGTGATGGACCTACTCAGTCAGGTGTTGCTGGTCGCCCTCCTCGCCGCGTGGCTGCTTACCATAAATTTTTGGCTGACGTTGCTGCTGTTGGGCATGTCGCCATTTGCAGCCGTCATCGCGCTCAGCTTTAGGCGCATCGCGCGGCGGGTCACCCAGCAGGCTCGCCGGGTGACGGCCAAGATCAACGCCCAGATTCAGGAATCCATCAGCGGCATCATGGTAGCCAAGAGCTTTCGGCAGGAGCACGCCATCTATGCCACCTTTGACGCCAACAACGAGCAAGCCTACCGCGTGGGCCTGCGGCGCGGCCTGACGCTCAACACGATCTTTCCCGTCATGGGATTCGCCTCCGGCGTCGGGGTGGCGGCGTTGGCCTACGCCGGGGGGCTGGCGACGCGGGGTGGGGCGGTGAGCGCGGGCAACTGGTACCTGTTCATGCAGGCGGTGGGCTTTTTCTGGTGGCCGCTGATGAACATCTCCTCCTTCTGGAGCCAGTTCCAGGATGGGCTGTCCGCCTCGGAGCGGGTGTTTGCCCTGATTGACACCGAGCCAAAGGTGATTCAGACGGCGGCCGAGCCAGTGGAACGGCTGGACGGCCGGATCGAGTTCCGTGACCTTACTTTCGCCTACACGCCCGAAGAGACCGTCCTGCCCGACTTTGGCCTGGATATCCACCCCCGGGAGACGGTGGCGTTGGTGGGCCACACCGGCGCGGGCAAGAGCAGCGTGGCCCGGTTGATCACTCGTTTCTACGAGTTTCAGGAAGGACAATTGCTGGTTGACGGTCGGGACGTCCGCCGCCTCGATTTGGGCCAGTACCGCCGCCACATCGGAGTGGTCCCGCAGGAGCCGTTCCTCTTTTCCGGCACCGTGCGTGATAACGTGCGCTACGGCCGGCCAGAAGCGACCGACGAACAGGTGCGCCAGGCGGCCATGCAGATCTCGGGCGGCGATTGGCTGGCCGATCTCCCCGACGGGTTGGACACCGACGTGGGCGAGCGGGGAGCAAACCTCTCTATGGGTCAGCGGCAACTGGTGGCGCTGGCGCGGGTGCTGCTCAACGACCCGGTCATCTTTATCCTGGACGAGGCCACGGCCAGCGTGGACCCCTTCACCGAGATGCAGATCCAGGAGGGGCTGGAGACCATCATGCGAGATAGGACCGCCATCGTCATCGCCCACCGGCTCTCGACCGTCAAGCACGCCGACCGCATCATCGTGATGGATCACGGGCGCATCATCGAGGAGGGCGCGCACGGCGAGTTGATGGCCCAAGGCGGCCACTATGCCGAACTGTATGACACCTATTTCCGGCATCAGTCGCCGGATTACAGACCATGGGACTTGTGAACTCTGTCCCGGGCGCCATAGATGGTTGCCAGCGCGCTTTACCCGGTAAACAAATAAACAAATACAGCCTATGATTGACTTCCAACTGACTGCAGAACAAGAGCAAATGCGCCAACTGGCCCACCGCTTCGCCGAACGCGAGATCCGCCCGCTGGCCGCTGAATACGACGAGAGCGAGCAGACCCCCTGGCCGATACTCCAGAAAGCGGCCCGGGTCGGCTTGACCTCTTACCAGTACCCCGAGGAGTACGGGGGTGGTGGCGTGGAGAGCATCCTCACCGCTTGTCTGGTGGCTGAAGAGTTGAGTTGGGGCTGCCTGGGCATCGCCACCTCCATCATCGGGGCCGGGCTGGCGGCGGTTCCCATCGTGATCGCCGGCGACGAGGAGCAAAAGGCGCGCTACATCCCCTGGTTCTGTGACGACGATCCTCCTCCTCGCAGGGGGGGGCAGGGGGGGGTGCGGCTGGGCTCCTTCGCCCTCACCGAGCCGGAGGCCGGCTCCGACGCCGCCTCGCTCCGCACCACCGCCGTGTGGAGTGGGGACCACTACGTGCTCAACGGCCAGAAGCGGTTCATCACCCACGGCGGCATCGCTGACCTGTACGCCATCTTTGCCACCGTAGACCCCAACCTGAGCCACACCGGTATCACCGCCTTCATCGTCGAGAAGGGTATGGCGGGCCTCTCGGCGGGCAAGAAGGAGGACAAGATGGGTATGCGGGCCTGCCGCACCGGCGACGTCATCCTGGAGGACGTGCGGGTGCCGGTCGAGAACCGCTTGGGCGAGGAGGGGGAGGGGTTTGTCATCGCTATGAAATCCTTCGAGCACACCCGGCCCATCGTGGCGGCCTGCGCAGTAGGGGTGGCGCGTGCGGCTTACGAGTACGCCTTCCAGTACGCCCAGGAGCGGGTACAGTTCGGCAAGCCGATCATGGCCAAGCAGGCGGTCCACTTCATGCTGGCCGACATGGCGACCGAGATCGACGCCGCCCGCCTCCTGACCTGGCGGGCCGCCTGGCGAGCGGACCAGGGGCTGCCGTGCAACGTCCAGGCCAGCATGGCGAAAGCGTTCGCCGCCGACGCTGCCATGCGGATCACCACCGATGCCGTCCAAATCCTGGGCGGCTACGGCTACATGCGCGAGTACCCGGTGGAAAAGTGGATGCGCGACGCCAAGATTCTCCAGATCGTGGAGGGCACCAGCCAGATTCAGAAGGTGATCATTTCGCAGATGCTGGCGCTGGGGATGGAGTGAAACGCCAAACGTCAAACGTGAAACAGCAGAGGGGAGGAATGAGATGCCAACAGTAGAGTTGACAGGACGCGGGACGGTGGCCTATCAATGGAGCGGCGACGGGCCGGAGACGGTGGTATTGGCCAACGGCTCGATCTTTAACTATCACCAGTGGGATATGCGGGCGCTGCCTATCTTGCGCCGGGGTCTGGGGGAACGGTGCCGCTTTCTCCAGTACGACTACGTCGGCGTCGGCGGGTCGTCGGCCAAGACGGCGCCGTTCAACATGCTCGACCTGGCCGACGAGTTGCGCGATCTGCTGGACGCGCTGGCGGTCGAGCGCGTGCACCTGCTGGGTATCAGCAAGGGGAGCATGGTGGGGCAGGCGTTCCTCTTTCGCCACCGGGAGCGGGCCGCGAGCTTTTGCGGGCTGGGCAATCCCAACGTGCTTTCCGCGCATCTGGAACCGACCTTTGCGGTTTTCCAGGAGCGGATCGAGGCGTTGGAAGAGATGCGGGAGCTCTGGTCGCAGCGCATCAACCGGCGAAACTATGTCCGTGTCTTTAACCACGTCTACGTGCCGGCCCTGTTCTCCAAGAGCTATGCCGACCTCTCGTTGAAGGAGCGGGTACGAGCGTTCGTCGTCGGGCGCATCGTGTACTCCTCCCTGGAGGGCACGTTCATCCAGACGATGGTGGATCTGTTCCGCTACTATGTGGGCGACATTGCCCAGGAGAGCCCTGCCTTTGCCGAAGGGCTGCCCCAGATTCAGGACGTCCCCATCCTGCTTCTCAACGGCAGCGCCGACACCACCACGCCGATACAAATGTCCCGCGAGCTGGTAAAGCTGCTGGCGGGGGCCGAGTTGGTCGAGTTCGAGGGGGTCACGCACATGGGGCCGATGCTGTTGGAGAAAGAGGCAGAGCCGGTGTTTGAGAGGTACGTGGCCTTTATGAAGGAGGTGCTGGCGTGAACGCGTTCTCGCTGGCGGGCAAGGTCGCGCTAGTCACCGGCGCGTCGCGCGGCATCGGGCGGGCGATTGGGTTGCGGCTGGCCCAGGCCGGCGCCAGGGTAGTGGTGAGCAGTCGCAAGCTGGAGAACGTGCAGCGCGTGGCGGGCGAGATTGAGGCCGCCGGCGGGGAGGCGCTGGCGATCCAGGCTCACGTGGGCCGGACGGACGAGGTGCAGGCGCTGGTGGAGCAAACGATGGAGACCTTGGGCCGGATTGACGTGGCGGTCAACAACGCGGCCACCAACGTGCACATCGGGCCGTTGCTAGACGCCAGCGAAAGCCAATGGGACAAGATACTGGACACCAACCTGAAGAGCGTCTTCCGCGTGTGTAAGGCGGTCGCGCCGCACATGGAGGCCCAGGGCGGCGGCAAGATCATCAACGTCGCCTCGGTCGCCGGGTTGCGACCTTTGCCCACGACGGGGATATACAGCGTCTCCAAGTCGGCCGTGATCGCGCTGACGCGGGTGCTGGCGGCGGAACTGGGCCGCGCCAACATCCAGGTCAACGCAATTGCACCGGGAGTGGTCAAGACCCGCTTCAGCCAACTGTTGTGGCAGACGGAACAGATCGCCGGGCCGCTCCTGAACAGCCTTCCGCTGGGCCGCTTTGGCGAGCCGGAGGACGTGGCCGGCCTGGCGCTCTACCTGGCCTCCCCCGCCTCGGATTACGTCACGGGGGCGGTGTTCGTGGCAGATGGCGGGATGAACGTGGCTGCGGTCATGGGATGAAAGAATGAGTTGCGACGCATTTGACACCTGCTGAAGAGCGGCAGTATAATCACACCGAAAATCAAAAGATGGTTCGAGTTGATAGAGGAGGTCAGACGATGCGACAGGTGATCATCTATCCTGGAGAGGATGGCTACTGGGTAACTGAATGTCCAACGTTGCCCGGATGCATCAGCCAGGGCAAGACCAAGGAAGAGGCCATCAGAAATATCCGTGAAGCGATTGACGGATACATTGCCGCACTTGAGGAAGATGGCCTGTCGGCTCCAGAAGAACGATTCGAACTCCTTGCGGTGGCAGTATGAGCAAGTTGCCAGTAATCTCTGGTAGAGAGTGCGTTCAGGCTCTTGAGAGAGCGGGCTTTTACTTCAAGCGGCAGCAAGGAAGTCACATTATCCTGCGACGGGATACTCCCTTCGCTCAGGTAGTTGTGCCAGACCACAAAACGCTCGACCGAGGTACGCTGAGGGCGATCATTCGGCAGGCAGGTTTAGGTGTGGATGAATTTGTGGGCTTGTTGAAGTAGCGAATTTAGACCAAGTGATCACGACGAAGGTGGCCTACCTGGCCTCGACGGTGGGATGATCCAATGAGCAAGCCTCCACTCATCTTTATCCACGGGATGATGAGCAGCGGTCAGGGATTCAAGGCCGTCATGTTGCGTGGCCTGTTCCCTGCTATTCTCACGCCGGACTTTGCCGGCTCGCTGGAAGAGCGTATGGTCCAACTGGTACCCATCCTGGCCGACCGGTCGGGTTGGGGCATCATTGGCTCCAGCATGGGAGGGCTGATGGGGGCGCTTTTCACCCTCCAACACCCGGAGCAGGTAAAAAAGCTCATCCTGCTGGCCCCGGCTCTGACCTGGCCCGGCTTTTCCGACCATCTCTCCGCGCCCATCTCTGTGCCGACCGTTGTCTACCACGGGCGTAGAGATACCGTCGTGCCGCTGGAGCCAGTGAGCGCTGTGTGCGAGCGAGTATTTACCGATCTGACCTTTCACGCCGTTGACGACGACCACCGGTTACGCAAAACGGCGCAGGCAATTGATTGGGTATCATTGGTGGGGTGAGATGGGGTCATTTTTAGCTCGTAGGAGGAAGTAAGGTGAGACACGCAAAGATTCTCGTTGCTACGATGTTAGCTCTGTCGGCTCTGGTGTTGAGCTTGCACATTCTGGGCCAGGCCAGAGCTGACGCACCTGGTTTGAATACCATTCAGCAGCAATTGGCTAGTCCACCAAGCGATCTGGCAGCTAGAGATCCTGTGACCGTCAGCCTGTGGCTGATGCCGGACTTTGAAGAGAAAAAGGTGTGGGTAGATGGAACGGTTTCCCCTGGTCATGGCATCAGAGTGCGGGACATCACCTATCACCTCAAGATGTTGTTGCCATTCAGCGAGGTGGTCTCCTGGGTAGATTCCCCCTGGATAGAGCACCATTGTTTTGGCTGGTGGGAAGGGAGCCAGATCACGCCCAGTCATCAACTGACGGGAGCCTATGAACTGCACCTGCCTGGACTCGACCTGCAGCCAGAGGATGCCCTCAACATCTACCTCGTATCTGGGATTATCCTGACAGACACGTTTCTGCCACGTACTATCACTCCCACAACACAAATCATCACTCCGACCAATCCAACGTCGGCCACGACGGGGACACTCGGCATCGCGCTGGATTTCACCCCCACGGCAGCAATTGGCACGACGCCGACCGCTGTCCTCACAGGAAGCTATACTCTCACTGGCCTGGTGTTGTCTCCAGCGGCTGGAGAGTTCGTCGTTTCCCAAACAGTCACACTCATAGCGGATTATACGCTATCAGAACCCTCATTCTCTCCGATCACAGACATAGCCACCCAGACAGTTACATCCTCTCCTTTTTCCTACACCCTGGAGGTGTGGGGTGACTACAGCCTGCTCAGCTTGCACAGCTTTTCCCAGCCTGTCACTCTGACCGTGCCGTTCTACCCGTTTGAGAAGGCGATTGACCTGACCCTGACTCCCCTTCTGGTCGAGACGACGATGACTCGGACAGCGTCCGCAATGGGGGGAGCAACCGTCCGCAAACTTCGCGGTGCCGAGTATCAGTATCGCAGCGGCGGTCGCATATACACCGACTCCATCCCATATGCCCAGAGTGGCCTGCTGGGACGAGGCGATATCCGCCTGCGCATCCCCACTCCCGCAGACGACCCGCTGCGCAATCCTATTGCCCTGATCGCCGCCTTTCGGCGAGACTACCGGCAGGAGGGGCTAAATCGGTTGCTGGAGAGACATCTCGATTTCCCCTCCTTTCCCATCGCGGATTCAGTAGGAGAACTGAATCCCCACAAGGAGACCATCGTTGAAGTCGTGACGGAAGAAATGAGCGGTACTGCCCGGAGTTATGCATCCGACCTCACGCTCCAAGCTCCCTTCCAATTGAACGTATGGCGTGCACTCAAAATGCTACCTGGATGTGAAACCCTTGTGGTCACATCAACCTCTACCCCTGCATCTAGCTTAATGCGTGGGAGTCAACTCTACTCCAATATCCCTTGCGCGGAGGAGAATCCCAACTTTGACTACGCCTCGGATATTTTCGAGCTCTATGACTTTCCCGACTTTAATCGCTGCATTGGCGGCAGAGGGGACAAGCAGGTGTTGCAGATGGGACTCGGGCGGGTCATGTTGGGTCCGGATGACGTTCTAACCCTGACTATCGAGAGCGTCTCCTGGGTGTCGCTCGACCCACTGCCGGATGAGTTGAAGGATTACTGGCAACAGGGACTTGGCGGCCCAGAACGCAGCGGCTTCACGGCCGTCTATCGCGGCCCCCGCTCTTTCTGGCTGGACATTCGCTACACCCCACACCCCAGCCTGTTCGCGCGACAATCTGTGGCCACGATCCGGGGACGTTCCCGCGTCTGGGAATACCAGTTAGGCGGGTTGTGGACGGAGCTGGTCAGGGAGCCCGTGCGAAAGGAGCTCTTGTTTAGCGTCGGTTTAGAGCCTAGCGGCGACTTGAACGCCGATCAGATGCCAGAGGAGTTGCGTCAGGAATTCGAGAGTCGCCAAATCCACCTTTCTCGAGCCGCCAGGGTCGAAACCCAAGAGACAGACAGGCGATGGAGGATTAGCGACCGCAGCCGAGAATACCTCATTGTCAGGAAGAACCAATCGCTAAGAATATACCAAAGTGGGCATATCGATTACAAAAAAGAGAGTTGGCTAAGCATCATAGCGTCCATTGGGCTTCTCCTGATTATGTGGATACCCTACCAGTGGACAACTCCCGAACGAGCTAAGGAAGACCCTGGCGAGGAGAAGAACCAAGGTCGGGAGAGTAACTCGGTAGGAGACCTCCAGGTCCTTCTGGATAGGCTAAGAAAATTGAGGCGAAACCGGAAAGTGCATGTATTGCTCCGCTCCTGTCTCGTGCTGCTCTTTTTGGTTCTGGGGCTTATGTTAGAGAACTCGTTTGTGGGAGGGATACTGGCCCAGGGTTCAAGGCCTTTCGCAATTGCGTTGGTCTGCGGCGCTTTGTTGCTACTGCGGTGGGAGAAAGCATTACTGCTGATCGTGGTTGGAGTCATCGGCATCGTCGTGGATATTCGGCTAGCCAGCCAATACACGAGCGATGTTCAGAATGCAGTGACCTTCAGTAGCGCCACCGGCATGCTCTCGGGCGCTACGTCGGTAGCCATGCTGATCATCACCCTGGCCTGGGCGGGGATGATGTGCTGGTGGAGTCGAACCAAGAAGCCGAGATTTCAGCTCCAACACAGAGACCTGCACGCCTTCACCTTCTTTGGCCTGGCAGCGGCGGTCTTTGAGGTCACAGACGCCTGCCTGTTTGCTCTGTGGGTGCTCTTCCTAGCCTGGTTTGCCCTCTCCCTCATACTGGACAAAGCCAAGCCCCTGCAAGGAAAGACGAGGCCCCCTGCACCGGCCTCGTCACAGAGTCCCCCATTCGGCGAGGGCGATGCCCAAGCATCGAATTCCACGTCCGAGAAATCCTCGAATGAATCCCCAGAAACACCGCCGCAGTCAGGCCCGGCGGCACAGGAGACGGCAGATGCAGTGCCAGCGGACAAGGCTTCGAACCAGGGCGAACCTGAGACGGTGGAAGCACTGACTGACAAGCTAGGCCGATTCCTGAAGCCGGCGCCCATCGGCGCCATCCTGGCGGCAGCCATTGTTCTTTCCCGGGATCCACTTCTCCGCATGCAACTGGTCTCCTTTGCTCAGTCCGCTTCTCCTCAGAATGCGTGGATCGTTCTCCTTGATCCGCTAGCCCGCCTGGCGACGACGCTAGTCCCATGCCTGGCGATTGTTCTGCTCACGGTGATTCTCGATACCAGCCTCGAACATTGGCTACAGCGCGCAGAGCCATTGGATACCTATCTCAAAGCCATCCCACTGACCTTTGTTCTGTTCTCTATCTTTGCGCTGGGCATTGGAGGATTAAGCCTGTTCACGGGCACGTTGGGGGTAAAACTCTCGGACCGCATCGTATACTACGTAACTATCCCGCTCCTGACCAGCATGTGGGTGGATTGGAAGACCGTGGAGGGAGAGAACATATTTGCCCAACTCAACAATGCATTTGAGAAAAACCTGGGCGATGTCAAGAAGTGGATTACCATTATTCTGACCCTGCTCTCGATTCTGGCCCCCCGGTTGATCTCAGCCGCCACGCCGGAGCAGTTCGAAGAGGTCATCAAGACTCTGCAATTCTAGCCTTGAACGAGGAGGAAACCTCATGCCACTAAACCTGGATGCCATCGGCAAGAAAATCGGCCCCATCACCACCGAGTACGACTGGAAAGACCTCGTGCTCTACGCGCTGGGCGTGGGGGCCGGGTTCGACGAACTGGAGTACGTGTACGAGGACCGGCTCAAGGCAATCCCATCCTTCGCCGCCACCGCCCTCTATAGCTTTTTGGGCGAGTTCGTGACCATCACAGGGGTCAACCTGGCCGGCATCCTCCACGGGGAGCACGATCTGATCTTTTACAATCCCATCCCTCCGGAGGGGGGCGCGCTGACCAGCGAAGCCCGCATCACGCACATTTACGACAAAGGCGAGGGTCGAGGCGCGCTGGTGATCGGCCAGGTGGACACCTACCACTCGGACGGGCAGAAACTGTTCACCAACGTCGCTACTTTGTTCTCCCGGCTGGACGGCGGCTTTGGCGGGGAGGATGCGCCCAAGGAAACGTTCGAGTTCCCGGACCGGGAGCCGGATTTCGAGGAACCGGCGCACCCCTCCGCCGACCAACCGCTGACCTACCGGCTTTCGGGAGATACGTTCGCCCTGCACGTGGACCCCGCCTTTGCTCAAATGAGCGGCTTTGAGCGACCGATCATGCACGGGTTGTGCACGCACGGCTACGCCTGTCGCGCCGTCGTCAAGCACCTGTTTCCCGGCGAGCCGGGGCGGATGACGCGCTTCCGCAATCGCTTCTCCAAAGCCCTCTACCCAGGTATGCCGATCAAGACCCAAATCTGGCAGATCGAGGAGGACAAGGCTATCTTCAGGACCATCAACGCCGAGACGGGCGAGGTGGTCATTGACCGTGGTGTCGTCGAGTGGACGGGCGAGTCAGCGAGTCAGCGCATCAGCGAAGCCGGAATTCGGTTCGACGACCGGGTGGCGGTTGTCACCGGGGCCGGCGGCGGGTTGGGCCGCGTCTACGCCCTGGAACTGGCCAGGCGCGGCGCAAAGGTGGTGGTCAACGACCTGGGCGGCGCGCGCGATGGTACGGGGGAAGGCTCCGCCCGTCCCGCCGACGCGGTCGTTCAGGAGATCGCCGCGGCCGGCGGCGAGGCGGTGGCCAACTATGACTCGGTCGCCACGCTGGAGGGCGGCCAGGCGATCGTCCAGACTGCACTGGATAGCTTTGGCAAAGTGGACATTCTGATCAACAACGCCGGCATCCTGCGCGACAAGTCCTTCGCCAAGATGGAGCCGGAGATGTGGGAGGGGGTGCTGGCGGTGCACCTGCAGGGGGCCTACAACGTCACCCGCCCGGCCTTCCAGGCGATGAAGGCGCAGGGGTATGGGCGGATCGTGATGACCACCTCGGCGGCGGGGTTGTTCGGCAACTTTGGGCAGGCGAACTATAGCGCCGCCAAGATGGGGCTGATTGGGCTGATGAACACGCTCAAGCTGGAAGGAGACAAGTACAACGTCAAGGTCAACACCGTCGCTCCTCTGGCCGCCACCCGGCTGACGGAGGACGTCATGCCGCCCGACATGCTGGAAAAGCTCAAGCCGGAAATGGTCGCGCCGCTGGTGCTCTACTTGTGCGCGGAGCAGTGCCCGGTCACCGGCCGCATCTACAACGCCGGTATGGGCTACTATGGCCGCGCTGGTGTGGTGAGCGGGCCGGGCGCGTGGCTGGGCAGCGGTGACGACGTTCTGACCCCCGAGACCATAGCCGCCCGGTGGGAAGAGGTCGCGTCCCTCAAGGGCGCGCAGGAATACTTTGACGCCAACGCCGCTCTGGTGGACATGCTAACCCCTCCCAGCCCGGAAGCGGCGCAGCCAGCGACCGAAACCGTTGCTACAACCACCGTCCAGGGGGTCTTTGAGCGAATGACCGAGTTCTTCCAGCCGGAGGCGGCGGGCGGCGTGGACGTCGTCTTCCAGTTCACCATCTCTGGTCCCGGGGGCGGCGATTGGCACGTCACCGTCAAGGACAAGACTTGCACGGTGGAGGTGGGCGCTCACAGCAAGCCTACCACCACGCTCAAGATGATGGATGAGGATTTCCTGGCCCTGATCGGGGGCCGGTTACCCGCGATGCAAGCGTTCACCGGCGGCAAATTAAAGATCAAGGGCGACCTGATGAAGTCGCAGCTCGTGGAAAAGCTGTTCAAATTCTAAAACGTGGAGACGTGAAACGTGAAACGTGAAGCGTGAAACGTGAGGTGAGGGTGAAAATGGATTATGAGGGGTGGGAGAAAGCGGTTTCGGAGGAGATCAGGGGAGATTCGTTGTGGTGGGTGGAGGCTTATCGCCTGGGGCTGTTTATTGCAGATACGAGTTGGTACGATGTCACAAAGTTGATACGGGACAAGCGTACACTTGGCCTGGCGAATCAGCTTTACCGGGCAATAGGTTCTATCAGTGCCAATATCGCCGAGGGCTATTCGCGCGGTACAGGCAAAGATCGTGCTCGTTTCTACGAATATGCCCTTGGTTCGGCCAGGGAGAGCCGAGATTGGTATCACAAGGGTCGGCACGTGGTAGGAGAAAGCGTCACCCAGCACCGCTTGAGCCTGATCACCCAGGTCATCCGATTGCTTCTGACTATGATTCCACAACAACGTGGGCGCACTCTACGCGAGCAACAAGCTCCCTACGAGACTGTTCCAGACATTAGCCAAACAGAGTTGGATAATCTACTAAAAAGCGTCCCTCTTTCCTAATCACGTTTCACGCATCACGTTTCACGCATCACGCATCAATCACTTGGAGGAAACAATGATAGGCATTACATCCTACGGCGGTTACATCCCGCGCTTGCGGCTCAATCGGATGAGCATCTATCAGGGAATCGGTTGGCTGGCGCCGGCGACCATCATGGTGGCGCAGGGGGAGCGATCCTTCTGCAACTGGGACGAGGACAGTGTGACGATGGCTGTGGCGGCCTCGCAGGACTGTCTGGTCGGCGCGGACAAGTCAAAGGTGGACGGCCTGTATCTGGCCTCGACCACCCTACCATTTGCCGACCGGCTCAACGCCGGCATCGTCGCCACGGCGCTGAACCTGCGAGAGGACATCCTGACTGCGGACTTTTCCTCGTCCTTGAAAGCTGGCACTTCGGCGCTGGTGACGGCGCTGGAGGCGATCAAGAGCGGCGAGCGAAGGAGCGTCCTGGTCACGGCATCAGATAGGCGAGAGACGAGGGCCGCCTCCTTCTACGAGATGTGGTATGGGGACGGCGCGGCCTCTGTTCTTGTGGGCGACGAGGGCGTGATAGCCGAGTTCAAAGGCGCGCACTCGGTCTCTTACGATTTCGTGGATCACTACCGGGGGGCCGGGCGGCGGTTCAACTACACCTGGGAAGAGCGCTGGGTGCGGGAGGAGGGATACGGCAGGATCATCCCCGAGGCCATCAACGGGTTGCTGGCCAAACTGTCCATCTCGATGGACGAGGTGGACAGGGTGATCTATCCCTGCTTCATCGAGCGCCAGCACGGCACCATCGCCAAGATCATTGGCGCAGCGCGGGAAAAAGTGATGGACAACATGCACGCGGTCTGCGGCGAGACCGGCAGCGCCCATCCGTTGGTGATGCTCGTCCGCGCGCTGGAGGAGGCGCAGCCGGGCGAGCGTATCCTGGTCGCCGGTTTTGGGCAAGGGTGTGACGCGCTCTGCTTCGAGGTCACAGATGCAGGATGCAAGAAGCAAGAGGCAGGAACCGGCGTCACGGGCTCGCTGGAGAACAAAAAGACCACGGACAACTATTTAAAGTTCCTCAAATTCAGGGACCTGATCGAGACCGAGACGGGCATCCGCGCCGAAGCGCCCAACCAGACGGCCATGTCCGCGCTCTGGCGCAGGCGCAAGATGATCCTGGGTATGGTCGGCGGCCGGTGCACGGAGTGCGGCACACCCCAGTTCCCCAAGAGCGATATTTGCGTCAACCCGGACTGTGGCGCGTTCCACTCGCAGGAGGATTACGAGTTCGCCGACCGGCCCGCCACCGTCAAGTCCTTCACCGGCGACATGCTGGCCGTGTCGGTGGACCCGCCCGCCATCTATGGCCTGGTGCAGTTCGAGGGAGGGGGACGGTTCATGGCCGACTTTACCGATTGCGAGCTAGATGACCTGAAGGTGGGCACACCCGTCAAGATGGTGTTCCGCAAACACCACAGCGACGAGGAGCGCGGGTTCACCGGCTACTTTTGGAAGGCCGTCCCTCAGGTAGGGGCAGGGCTCGTCTCTACCCAGGCCGAGATGCGCTTCGACGGCCAGGTGGCGATAGTCACCGGGGCGGGCGGCGGGCTGGGGCGCGTCTACGCGCTGGAACTGGCCAAACGAGGCGCTAGTGTGGTGGTCAATGACCTGGGCGGCGCGCGCGATGGTACGGGGGAAGGCTCCGCCCGTCCCGCCGACGCGGTCGTTCAGGAGATCGCCGCGGCCGGCGGCGAGGCGGTGGCCAACTATGACTCGGTCGCCACGCTGGAGGGCGGCCAGGCGATCGTCCAGACTGCACTGGATAGCTTTGGCAAAGTGGACATTCTGATCAACAACGCCGGCATCCTGCGCGACAAGTCCTTCGCCAAGATGGAGCCGGAGATGTGGGAGGGGGTGCTGGCGGTGCACCTGCAGGGGGCCTACAACGTCACCCGCCCGGCCTTCCAGGCGATGAAGGCGCAGGGGTATGGGCGGATCGTGATGACCACCTCGGCGGCGGGGTTGTTCGGCAACTTTGGGCAGGCGAACTATAGCGCCGCCAAGATGGGGCTGATTGGGCTGATGAACACGCTCAAGCTGGAAGGAGACAAGTACAACGTCAAGGTCAACACCGTCGCTCCTCTGGCCGCCACCCGGCTGACGGAGGACGTCATGCCGCCCGACATGCTGGAAAAGCTCAAACCCGAGTTCGTCGCGCCGCTGGTGCTCTATCTCTGCGCGGAACAGTGCGCCGAGAGCGGCATGATCCTGAACGCCGGCGGCGGATTCTTTGGCCGCGCGGCGGTGATCTCTGCACCAGTCGTGCAGGTCGGCGATGGGCAGCAAGCGCCCTCGGTGGAAGAAATTCATCGCAACTGGACACAGATTGACAGTATGGAAGGCGGTCGGGAGTATCACGATGCCAATGCGATGTTGATGGACATGTTAACGTGAAACGCCAAACGTGAGAGGGGAAACAATGAACTATGAAGAGTGGGTCACGGCGGTGCCAGAGGAGATCAAGGCTGATTCTCTCTGGAAGATGACTGCCTACCGCTTGGCATTGTTCCTGGGTGATCTGGGGTGGTATGATACGGCCAAGTTGGTGCGAAACCGGCGTATGACTGGCCTGTCTGACCAATTGTATCGAGCTTTGGGATCTGTCAGCGCCAATCTGGCCGAGGGGTACTCGCGAGGCTCCGGCAAAGATCGCGCCCGCTTCTACGAATACTCTCTCGGCTCTGCCAGAGAAAGCCGGGACTGGTACTTTAAATCCCGGCACGTTCTCGGTGAAGCTGTTTTCCAACACCGTTTACAGTTGCTCACTCGGGTGATCCAACTCCTTTTGACTATGATCCCCCAACAGCGCGGTCGTGCGCTGCGGGAACGATCAGTGACCTATCAAGTAGCCTATGACGAGGCGAACGAGGCATTGGAATCCCTGCTCCAACATGTCCCTCTTCCCAATTCGGACGACGAGTGACGTTTAACGAATGACGTTTGACGAGCCAGAAGGCAAATTAGAGTCAAGGAGAGATCATTATGGCTACGGGAATTCGAGACAAAGTCGCCATCATTGGCATGGGCTGTACAAAGTTCGGCGAGCGCTGGGACGTAGGCTCTGAAGAATTGATGGTCGAGGCGTTCGAGGAGGCGATCAAGGACGCCGGTATCGAGCGGGGCGAGATTCAGGCCGCGTGGCTGGGCACCTGCTTCGAGGAGGTCAGCGTCGGCAAGAGCGCGCTGCCTCTCTCACTGACACTGCGCTTGCCCAAGATACCGGTGTCGCGCGTCGAGAACTATTGCGCCACGGGGACGGAGGCCTTTCGCGGGGCCTGTTACGCGGTCGCTTCCGGCGCGTACGACATCGCCCTGGCGCTGGGCGTGGAAAAGCTCAAGGACATCGGCTACGGCGGATTGCCCAACTGGGGCTCCGCCGCTGGCGCGTTGACCTGGCAGTTCATGCCCAACGTGACCGCACCAGGGGCCTTTGCCCAGTTGGCGACCGCCTACGCGGCCAAGCACAATATCCAGATGAATGACCTGAAACGGGCCATGGCCCACGTCTCTGCCAAGAGCCACGCCAACGCCGCCCTGAACTCTAAGGCCCACCTGCGCAAACCGGTCTCTGTTGACCAGGTGATGTCCGCCCCCACCATCGCCTACCCGCTGGGGCTGTTCGACTGCTGTGGCGTCAGCGACGGGGCCGCCTGCGCCATCGTCGCCACGCCAGAGATCGCCGAGGGGCTGGGGAAGCAGGATTTCGTCAGCGTCAAAGCGCTCCAACTGGCGCTCAGTAGCGGCGAGGAGATGGGGTACAACGACTGGGACGGCGATCACTTTGTCACCACGTCCAAGTGCAGTAAGGTGGCCTATGAGGAGGCCGGCATCACCGATCCCCGTCAGGAGATCAGCATGATGGAGGTACACGACTGTTTCTCCATCACCGAATTGGTGACGATGGAAGACCTGCACATCTCCGAGCGGGGCCAGGCCCCCAAGGATGTCCTGGATGGCTTTTACGACCTGGACGGTCAGATTCCGTGCCAACCCGACGGCGGCCTAAAGTGCTTTGGCCACCCCATCGGCGCATCGGGGCTGCGGATGTTGTACGAGATGTACCTCCAGCTCCAGGGGCGGGCCGGAGAACGGCAGATTGATGATCCACGCTACGGCCTGACCCACAACCTGGGTGGCATGCCGTACATGAACGTGAGTGCTATCGCGATTGTGGGGCGGTACGGGGAGTGAAACGTCAAGCCTCAAACGTCAAGCGTCTGCGCCCATCCTGCGTCGTCATCTGACAAAGGAGGAACGGGAGGTTGGCGGTAGTCAATGCTCAAGTCGTAGCGAGCCTCGTCGTAGATGGTGCGCAGGGCGTAGGACAGGTCGAGAACCACGTCGTCGTCTCCGGGGAGGAGGGGGACGGGCACCACAGGCAGCGGGTCACGCATGCCGATGGGCCAGGTCTCGACCTGGTCGCGTCGTTCGGCGCGGGTCAAAAAGACAAAGTAGTCGGACTTTGGCAAAGCAATCAAACGCGGGGCGCGCGTCCCCTGCCGCAGGAGGTCAATCTCCAGGAGATGCGCTCCGGACGAGAGCACCGTCCTTCGCTTGTCGCGATACTCTTCCAGCCCAGCGCCGTATTTGTTGACGGGGGAGAGGATTTCGATGGACGCTACCAGTCGGTTCTGCGCCACGTCCCGAATCTCGACCGTGACGAGCTTGATCTGCTCGGCTACACGGAGGATGAGCGGCGGTGTGACAGTGGCGACATCGTCAGTGGATGGCTCGTAGGTCGCGATGGCGCGCTCCCTGAGCTGCACGGGCGTGACGTCCACGTCAGGGTAGAGGACGCTGACGGTCTGCCCGTCGGGCGTGGATGCCACGAAACGGGTCTCTAGCCGGGCCACGTAGCGCGGCGCCAGACGTGGCGCAATTTGCCGGCTGATTTGTCCGGCCAGGCGTTGGTGTACGTCGTGCCACAGAAGTTGTCCTTCCAGATACGGGTCCATTCCAGGAAACGGGGACGGCATAGCTCACCTCCGGGAAAAGCACACACAGATTGTATCACAATTGAGCCGGTATGACAAAAACAAAGCACATCGTTCACCAGCAATTGAACCAAGAGGTCACCGCCATCGGCGGGCGGTACGCGCTGGTGAAGGAGGCGCGCTTGCCCTTCCAGGGGCGGGAAGTGCTCTACCTGGTAGGCTACGGCGCTTTCGACACTACCTGCTGTGGTACTGGCGGGTGCGCCTATGCGCTGGTGCCGGGTTTCATCCTGGAGTGGAAGTACGAGACAAACGAGGATGGTCTCGCCGTATCTCGCGTGGAACCGATCCGCGACGAGGCCATCCAGAAGGAGGTGCAACGGCTGATAAAAGAGCGGGAGACGGTTCAGCAAGTCAGATTCTAGTGAAAATTGGAGGTAAGAATGAAAAAGCTCATTTCGTTACTCTTTTGCGTGGCTTTCGTAGCCTCTGCCATCACCGCCTGTGGAACGGGTCAAACTCCAACCAAAGCTCCACCCACCGCAGCGCCGACGTCGCCTCCACCGACAGAACCGCCGCCCACCGAGGCACCTACCGAGGCCCCGCCGCTCACCGAACCGGCCGCTCTTGAGCCGCTGCCGCCCGAACCGCAAGAGGTCGAGTTTCAGGCCGCGGACGGCCAGGCTCTGCTGGGCACGTACTACCCGGCGGCGGTCAACCCCGCGCCGATGGTTGTGCTGCACCATTGGGCCCCCGGAGATGGAGGCGACTGGATCGAGATCGCCTACTGGCTGCAGAACTGCGGCCTGGGAGGCCAGACCGATCCGACGGCTGCTACCTGGCTCGACCCGTCCTGGTTCCCGCCGATCCCGCCAGAATGGGAGGAACAGTCGTTTGGGGTCTTTACCTTTACCTTCCGCGGCTGCGAGGGGGGCTGTAGCTCGTTTGAGCCGGACGGATGGCTGCTGGACGCGCAGGCGGCTATGGAGACGGCGCGAGGGCTAGAGGGCGTGGATCCGCAGCGCATGGTCGCCGTTGGGGCCAGCATCGGGGCCGACGGCGCTCCCGACGGCTGCTTCTGGCTCAACCAGCAGTACGAGAACAGTTGTCTGGGCGGGTTCTCGGCCTCTCCAGGCAGCTACCTGACCGTGCCCTACGCCGACGCCGTGAACGAGTTGGGCGCGGAGCAGCCGCCCAAGCCTGATTGGTGTCTATTCGCGGAGGGGGACACAGATTCGGCCGCCGCCTGCCAATCGGCTGCGGGCGACAACTACCGCACGGTTCAGTACGACGGGGCGCTGCACGGCATGATGTTGATTGACCCCAACGTGGAACCAAACGTGCTGCTCTTGCTGCTCGAGTTTATCGAGCTGAGCATGGGGCTTTGACGAGATGCGACAAAACCCTTGGGGTCTTTGAGGAGACCCTAAGGGTTTCAGGATCGAATAGGAGGAACTGACGTGGAGAAACCCTGGTTAAAACACTACGACGAAGGGATACCAGCGACGATTGATTATCCCCCAATCCCATTGGATCAACTTTTGACGGACGCGGCGGCCAAGCATCCTGACCACAGCGCCATCATCTTTGGCGCGGCGCTCGGCTCGCGCGTGATGGACGCCCAACTCACCTACGGCCAGCTTGACGACGCCGTGAATCGCTTCGCGGCGGGGCTGCAAAAGATGGGCGTCCAGAAGGGCGACCGAGTGGCGATCATGCTGCCCAACTGTCCCCAGTTCGTCATCGCCGCCTACGGCACCTGGCGCATCGGCGGCATCGTGGTCTGCTGCAACCCGTTGTACGTGCCGCGCGAGGTCGAGCACCTGGTCAACGACTCTGGCGCGGAGACGATCGTGGTGATGAGCAGTCTCTACGAGCGGGTCAAGTCCATCCGCGCCGCGACCGGCCTCAAGCGGGTGATCGTCACCAACGTAAAGGAGTACTTTCCCGGCCTGCTCAAGTTCCTGTTCACGGTGGGCAAGGAAAAGAAGGAGGGGCATCGGGTGGACATCTCTGGCGACGCAGACACCTACTGGTTCCAGGATGTCCTTCACAGCGCGACGGTCAAGCCCACGCCGGTGGAGATCGCGCCGGAGGAAACCGCCACGTTGATCTATACTGGCGGCACCACGGGCGTTCCCAAGGGAGCGCAGCTCACCCACCGCAACCTGGTCTCCAACGCCATCCTGCTCAACGTCTGGACAAAGAGCAAGGAGGCCGAGGACGTGATGATCGCCTGTATGCCTTACTTTCACGTCTATGGCCTGACGGCGGGCCTGAACACCTGCATCGCCAACGGACTAACCATCGTCCAGATCCCCAACCCCCGCGACATGGTGCACGTGCTCAAGTCCATTGAAAAGCACCGCGCCACGTACTATCCCGGCGTGCCGACCATGTTCGTCGGCTTTAACAACTTTCCGGCGCGGGACGATTACGATCTCACGTCGCTCCGCTTTGCCGTGAGCGCAGCCGCGCCGCTGCCCCCAGAGGTACAGGAGCGCTTCGAGGCCATCACCGGCGGCAAGATGGTCGAGGCCTACGGTCTGACCGAGACCAGCCCGGCGGCGTGTATGGACCCCATCGAAAACCCCCGCGCGCGCTCCATCGGCGTGCCCGTGCCCGATACCGACCTCAAGATCGTGGACGCGGACACAGGCACAAGAGAAATGGGGGTAGGCGAGGTCGGCGAAATCATCATCAAAGGGCCGCAGGTGATGAAGGGATACTGGAACATGCCCACCGAGACGGCCAACGCGCTGCGCACCGGCCCCGACGGTCAGCCTGGCTGGTTCTACTCCGGCGACATCGGCTACATGGACGAGGACGGCTATTTCCATATCACGGACCGCAAGAAGGACATTATCATCGCCGGCGGCTACAACATCTATCCCGCTGAAGTGGAGGCGGTGCTGTTCGAGCATCCGGCGGTGAAGGAGGCGGCCGTGGTTGGCGTGGTGGACCCGCGCCGGGGGGAGACGGTCAAGGCGTTCATCGTGCTCAAGGAGGGAGAGAGCGCCACCGAGGAGGAGATCATCGGGTTCTGCCGGGAGCGCATGGCGACCTACAAAGCGCCGCGCATCATCGAGTTCCGCGACGACCTGCCCAAGTCCATCATCGGCAAGGTGCTGCGCCGCTCGCTGCGGGAGGAGGAAGCGGGTAAAACGTGAAACGTCAAAACGAGGAAACGTATCATCTCAATAAACCGGGGTAATGTAAGGCGGAATGGCATTCCGCCCTACTTTTCCCCCAACTTTTTGAGCAGAGACGAGGAAACGGTATGACCCAAAAATACGACGCTATCGTCATCGGCGCGGGGCTGGGAGGGCTTTCTGCGGCGACGATGCTGGCCCGCAACGGCTTGAGCGTGCTGCTCTTGGAGCGCCACAATGTACCCGGCGGTTATGCCACCAGCTTTGTGCGCGGCCGGTACGAGTTCGAGGTCGCCCTGCACGAGCTATCTGGCATCGGCCCGCCTGAGCGGAGAGGCAGCCTGTACCGCTACCTGGAGTACCTGGGCGTGGCCGACAAGGTAGAGTTCTTGCACGTGCCTAACCTCTATCGTGCCGTCTTTCCCGATCTGGACGTCACCCTACCTTCGGGTAGGGAGGCTTTCGAGGCCAAGCTGTGCGAGACTTTTCCCCACGAGGCGCGGGGTATCCGGCGCTTTGTCAAGCGCGTCTTTGACCTGCGCAAAGATTTCATCAAAACCTCCAAGCAAGGGGGAGCCGGCAGCCCGGCGACGATGCCCTTCCGCCTGCCACACTTTTTCCGTTACCTGCCTGTCACCTGGGGGCACGTGCTGAACCGGGATATAAAAGACCCGCTCGCGCGGGCGGTGCTCTCCCAGTACTGGGGTTACGTCGGCATGCCGCCCTCCCAAATATCGTTCTTCTATTTTGCCACCACGCTGGCCGCCTACGTGTGGCGGGGAGCGGCCTTTCCCCAGGGTCGGTCGCAGGCTCTCTCCAACGCATTCCTGGCCACGTTCGAGGAGCTGGGCGGAGAGGCCCGCATGAGTTGTGGTGTCGAACGGATTACCACGGCCAACGGGCGCGTCACCGGCGTGGTTACCGAGGAGGGAGAAGAGATCGGAGCCGACTGGGTCATCTCCAACGCCGATCCCATCACCACTTGCCGGGAGCTGATCGGGGACGACGAGGTGCCGCCCCGCTTCTTCACCAGGCTCCAGTCCAGCGAAATCGGCCCCTCCACCGTCAACGTCTACCTGGGCGTGGCCCGGTCGCCAGAGGAGCTGGGCTTCACCGAGCACGAGATTTTCCTCAACGAGGACTATGACTTTGACCGTCACTACGAAATGATGCGCACGGTTGACGTCGCGTCGCCCCCGGCAGTCGCTGTCACCTGTTACAACGTCGTCTACCCAGGAATCTCCCCACCGGGCACGTCCATCGTCGTGCTGACGGCGCTGATGTACGGCGAGCCGTGGTGCGAGGTCCCGCCTGCCGAGTACGTGGCGACCAAGAACCGCATCGCCGATGGGATGATCCGCATGGCTGAACGGATCGCGCCAGGGCTACGCGAGCGGGCCGAGGTGGTAGAGGTCTCGACGCCGGTCACCAACATGCGCTACGCCGGCACGCTGGGAGGCTCGATATATGGCTTCAACCAGCCGCCCCGCGACAATATGGTGTGGCGCATGGGTAATCGGGGACCGCTGGAAGGACTTTACTTTGTCGGCGCTTGGACACAGCCGGGCGGCGGCTACGAGCCGGCGATGATGTCTGGGCAGATGGCGGGCGGAGCGATAGTGAGGAACGTCAAGCGTGAAACGTCAAACGTAAAACGTGAAACGTGAAACGTAAGACGTGACGACGTGGATGACGTTTGACGAATGACAAGAGAGGATGTCACACCATGGCGCTAGAAATCGTCAATTGGCTCCAGGACGTGCGCGAACACCTGCGGGTGTCGCGGCGGCGCGAGTCGTTGCGCCAGCCGGGGCAGGGGTTCGATTACACGGAGAAAAAGTACCAGAACGTCGTCCGGCTCGTCGTCTCAGCGATCCACCCCCAGCGGATGCGATTGCGGGTGGTCGAGATCATCCAGGAGACACCCACGACCAAAACCTTCCGCTGCCAGCGCAGCGACGGCCCGCTGCCGCCTTTCCGCCCCGGCCAATACGTCAATCTCTTTGTGGACGTGGACGGCGTGCTGACCAGCCGGCCTTACAGCATCGCGTCCGCGCCGGGCAGCGAGACTCTGGAACTGACCGTGCGTGACAATCCCGGCGGTTTCGTCGCGCCGTACCTGCTCCACGAGATAAAGGTCGGCGACGAACTGGAGACCACCGGTCCCCAGGGCCAGTTTTACCACGAGCCGCTGATTGACGGCGACGACCTGGTCTTTCTGGCCGGGGGCAGCGGCATCACACCGTTGATGAGCATCATCCGGGACGCTCTCCAGCCCGAGCACTGTGAACAGGCGGTGCTGGATAGAGCAACGCCCAAGATCCACCTGCTCTACGGCAGCCGCGTCCCGGAGGACGTGATCTATGGCGCCGAACTGGCCGCGCTGGCCGCCGGGCACGCCAACTTCCGTTACGCGCCGGTCATCTCCGAGCCGCCCCCAGGTTACAAGGGCCGGAGCGGGTTCCTGGGCGCTGACCTCATCCGCGAGCAAATCGGCGACGCAGCGGGCAAGACGTTCTACATCTGCGGCCCCCAGGCGATGTACGACTTTTGCCTGGCGACC
Organism: uncultured Anaerolineales bacterium; assembly: GCA_964393895.1. Lineage (GTDB taxonomy): Bacteria > Chloroflexota > Anaerolineae > B4-G1 > B4-G1 > B4-G1. The sequence continues at coordinate 28,689 of CAYMWP010000024.1, forward strand.
CTGAGGAAATTGGGCGTGCCCTCCCACAAGATCAGGCGGGAGCTATACGGCCCGCCCGCCGACGTGACGCAGGAGCCGGGTTGGCCGGAGGGACTGGCGGCGGACACGCTCTTTGAAGTAGAGGTGGTGGGGCAAAAGACCGTTCGCGCCCCGGCCGGCGAGCCGCTGTTGAACACACTGGAGCGGTACGGCATCGTCGTGCCGGCCGTCTGTCGTTCTGGGGCGTGCAGCGCCTGCCGCGCCCGGCTGCTCTCTGGCCGTGTCTTTCAGCCGGCGGACACCGGCTTGCGTGAATCGGACCGGGAGCACGGCTATGTCCACGCTTGCGTGAGCTACCCACTGGAGGATCTAAGAATCCGTCTATGAACTCATCACGTCTCCCTTCCTATCTGGCGCTCGGCATTGGTTCCCTCAGCCTGGGCTTTTCGGCCATCTTTGTGCGCTGGGCGGATGCGCCAGGCTCCGTCACCGCCCTCTATCGAGTGGCAATCGCCGTCCTTCTACTCGCCTGGCCGTTCTACCGGCGGGTCAAAACCAGGGGGAGTTTGCCCCGCCAGGGGCTGCGATTCGCCGTGCTGGGCGGCTTGTTCTTCGCCGCCGACCTGACGCTGTGGGCCACCGGTGTCGTTATGAGCGGCGCGACCAACCCCACCCTGCTCGCCAACACCGCGCCGTTGTGGGTTGGGCTGGGCGCGCTCGTCCTCTTCAGAGAAAAACTCCCCGTGATGTTTTGGGTCGGTCTCCTGCTGGCAATGGGCGGCGCAGTGGTAATCCTGGGCATGGACAGCCTGCGGGCGGTGTCGTTCGGACTGGGCACGTTGCTCGGCCTGTTTGCCGGTATCTTTTACGGCGGCTACTTTCTGATCACGCAGCGCGGGCGGGAGACCCTCGACCCTCTCACCTACTTTTGGCCCGCCGCTGCCAGTTCGACCCTGGTGTTGCTCGTTCTCAATCTGGTGCTTGGTCAACCCCTCACCGGTTACTCCACCACCACCTATCTGAACTTTGTAGCGCTCGGCCTGATCCCCCAGGTCTTGGGCTATCTGGCGATCAACTATGCCCTCGGCCACCTGCCCGCCTCCGTCGTCGCGCCGACGATGCTGGGCCAGCCGGTCCTGACAGCCGTCCTGGCCGGGCCGCTGCTGGGCGAGGCTCTCTCCGCGTGGCAAGTCCTGGGCGGCGTGGGCGTGCTCGCCGGTGTGTACGTGGTGCATCGCAGCCGGCAAGACGAACATTGAGCAATTCCTGTTTTGCAAGAGCCTTTGGTTAGCAGTGTATCACTCATTCCGAGGTAACAAATGGAGACAATTCGCGCTTTTATCGCCATCCCGCTCCCCGAATCACTGTTGGCAGAACTGACCATCCTCCAGCGAAAACTGGAAAGCTGCGTCCCGCGCCGCAGTGTGCGCTGGGTGCGGCCGGAGGGCGTGCACCTGACGCTCAAATTCCTGGGCGATACCTCCACGAACGAGTTGCCCGCGATCAAACGATCTCTGGCGGCGGTGGCCCGGCGCGCCCCGGCCTGCACCTTTACCGTCGAGGAGTTGGGCTGCTTTCCCAATCCCCGCCGTCCCCGCGTCGTCTGGGTTGGGGTGCAGGAGCCGAGTGGACGGCTGGCGGCGTTGCGGGATGCCATCGAGGAAGTGATGGCGCCCCTGGGCTATCAACCGGAGGGCCGCAGTTTTACGCCGCACCTGACGCTGGGCCGGGTGGGACGTCGCGCCTCACGCAGCGACGCGGCGCAGGTGGGTGAGAGCGTCACTGAGGCAACAGTGGGATTGCTGGCCGAGGTATCCGCCGATCACTTTGCTCTCATCCGCAGCGTGCTCAAGCCCAGCGGGGCCGAGTACACCACACTGGAAGAGTTCCCACTGCGCGGGGGCAACGACCGATGAGGACTATCATTGGCGTCATCGGCGGCGCAGCGCCGACGCCGGAGGAGGCTATGACGGCCGAGGCCGTGGGGCGCGCACTGGCCGGGCGGGGCGCGGCGCTCGTCTGTGGCGGGATGGGTGGGGTGATGGAGGCCGCTTGCCGTGGGGCCAAGTCCGCCGGCGGCCTGACCATCGGCGTCCTCCCCGGCACAGACCGGAGCGAAGCCAATCCTTACGTGGACGTGCCCATCGTCACGGGACTGCGCTGCGCGCGTAACGTCATCATCGCCCGCACCGCCCAGGCGGTCATCGCCGTCGCCGGGAGTTACGGCACGTTGAGCGAGATAGCGTTCGCGCTTAACTTTGGCAAGCCGGTGGTGGGATTGAGCACTTGGGAGGCGCAGCGCGAGGGACGCCCGCCCGCGCCCATCGTCCGCGCCAGCACGCCGGAGGAGGCGGTCGAGCGGGCATTGGAGCTGGCACGGGAGAGATGATAACCGCGATTTGGAAACCCCGGCCACGCGGAGCGTTGAAACGCACCGCTGATATTCAAAACCTGTTGAAAATAGGTTGGTTCAAAATGCGTTTTTAACGCATTTTGGGTTTCAGCCGATGATTTCACGGCAGGTGGTTTGTAGGTCTCTTCTCAAAAAGTTGGGGGAAAAGCAGTAAGGCGGAATGGCATTCCGCCTTACATTACCCCGGTTTATTGAGATGATACGTTTGTAGTTCTTGTCCCAAACGTGATACGCTCCCCTCACGCCGACTTTTGCTTGAGCAAAAGGTGAGGTATAATTAGAGCATCATGACCGAGCATTCTTCCGAGATAACATTTCCTGGTCAGGACGATATAGCTGCCCTGCGGGAGGGGCTGACCAACGTCGCCCGCATCGTTGACCGGTATCGTATGAGCGGCGCGCCGGCGGCGGTGGAACTTGCTCAACATCTCCCTCCGCTCCAGAACGTGCTGACACATCTGGTACAAGAGCTGGAAGCCCAAGCGTCCGAACAGGACGAACTGGCGGCCCTGTACGAAATCAGCCACGTCATTGGCTCCTCGCTCGACCTGCCAGAGGTGCTGAACGAGGTGATGGATCAGATCATTCGCCTCACGGGGGCCGAGCGCTCCTTCCTGATGCTCATTGACCCAGGCACGGGCGAACTAGAGTTTCAGGCCGCCCGCAATATGGACCGCGAGACCATAGACTCTTCCTCGTTCAAGATCAGCCGGAGCATCGTAAACCAGGTGGCCGAGAGTGGAGAGCCCATCGTCACGACCAACGCGCAAATGGACCCGCGCTTCAAGGCACAGGAGAGCGTCATCGGCTACAACTTGCGCTCCATCCTGTGCGTGCCGCTCAAATACCGCGAGCGGGTCACCGGCGTGATCTATGCCGACAACCGTATCCTCACCAGCCTCTTTTCCGATCAAGACCGCGACCTGCTGGCTGCCTTTGCCAGTCAGGCAGCCGTGGCTATCGAGAACGCCCGCCTGTTCGAGAGTGTCTCTGCGGCCAAGGTGCTGATGGACAACATCTTTGCCTCCATTACCAGCGGCGTCATCACCACCGACTTTCAAAATCAGATCACGCTCTTCAACCGGGCCGCCGAAACTATCCTGCGGGTGCCGGCCACTGCCGCCGGCGGTTCGTGTTTGACCAAAGCCCTCCCGTCGGTGCTGGTAGGCGAACTGCAACCGCAGATCGAGAACGTCAAAACGCGCGGGGAGCCAATAGTGGGCCTGGAAAATGGGCTGTCGCTCCCCGACCGTGGCTGGGTCATCTTGCGCACCAGTCTCTCTCCCCTCAAGGACGCGGACGAGGCTACACAAGGGGTCGCTATCGTGGTAGACGATCTCACCGAACAGCGGCGGCTAGAAGCGAGCTACCAAATGTTCCGCCGTTACGTTTCGCCCGTCGTCATCGAGCAATTGCCCACCAACCCCGATGAGCTCAGACTGGGCGGCCAGCGACAAGAGATCACCAGCCTGTTTGCAGACATTCGCGGCTTTACCGGCTTTAGCCGCCAGCATGGCCCAGAAGCACTGGTAGAAGTGCTCAACCAATATCTGGACGTCGGCGCTAAGGCCGTGCTGGCCGAAGAAGGAACGCTCGACAAGATCCTGGGAGACGAAATCGTCGCTCTCTTCAACGCGCCGCTCCGTCAGCCAGATCACGTCCTGCGCGCGGTACGGGCGGCGCTAAAGATACAGCAGAGCGTCACTCTGCTTCACGAGCAGCTGCTGCCAGCCTACCGGCTTTCTTATGGAGTGGGCATCAACGTCGGCGATGCAGTGGTGGGCAACATTGGCACCGTCCAGCAGATGAACTATACCGCCATTGGCTCCAGTGTGAACCTGGCGAGCCGGCTGCAAGGAGCAGCGGCGCCGGGGCAGATCCTTCTCACAGAAGCGGCCTACCGGCGGGTGCAAAATGAAGTAGAGGCCCGGCTGCTTCCACCCGTAGAGTTGAAAGGCTTTAGCGAACCGGTCGCAGTATACGAGTTGCTAGGGCTAAAGTGACGTTTCTGGCGCTCGTCCACGCCCTGATCGCCCTCTGCCTGGCGATCTATGGGCTGAACTCTATTATCCTGTCATTCCTCTACCTGCGCCATCGCCGGGCAGTCATTCCCACCCCCCCCCTGGATCGCGCCACCCTGCCAACAGTGACCGTGCAGGTGCCGGTGTACAACGAGCTCCACGTGGTCGAACGAGTGATAGACAGTGTCGCCGCGCTCGACTATCCCCGCGACCGGCTGCAGATCCAGATACTGGACGATTCGACCGACGAGACGACGCGGTTGGCCCGCGCGCGGGCGGCGCTCCACCGCGAGCGCGGGATAGAGATCGCAGTACTGCGGCGGCCCGAACGGGGCGGGTTCAAGGCCGGGGCGCTGGCCTGGGGTCTGACCCAGGCGCGGGGCAAGTACGTCGCCATATTCGACGCCGACTTTTGTCCTCCCCCCGACTTTTTGCTCCGAACGGTCCCTCACTTTTCGGCGCTCCCGCGCCTGGGGATGGTGCAGACGCGCTGGTCGTACCTCAACGGAGATTACTCTCCCCTGACCCGCGCCCAGACGCTGGCCCTCGACGGTCACTTTGTCGTCGAGCAAAGCGGGCGGAACCGGGCCGGGTTGCTGATGAGCTTTAATGGCGCGGGCGGCGTGTGGCGACGGTGCTGCATCGAGGAAGCGGGCGGCTGGACGGCCGACACGCTGTGCGAGGACCTGGACTTGAGCTATCGCGCCCAATTGGCCGGGTGGGAATGTCTCTACCTGCCGCAGGTGACCGCGCCCGCCGAGGTGCCGCCCCAGATCGCGGCCTTCAAGCGGCAGCAATCCCGCTGGGCGCAGGGGTCGGTGCAGACGCTCCGCAAGCTGGTCGGGCCGATCCTGCGCAACCGGCGACTGGGTTGGGGGCAGAAAGGAATGGCGCTGGCGCACCTGAGCAGTTACCTGGCCCACGCGCTGATGGTGCTGCTCCTGTTGGCCTCGCTCCCCCTATTGCTGCTGCCCGATGCCGTACAACTCCCGTTGAGCGGCCTGGGACTGATGTGCCTGGGCCCGCCGCTGGTCTATGCCATCTCTCAGAAGGAACTGTATCCCGACTGGAAGCGGCGGCTGCAAGCGTTCCCGCTGCTCATGCTGGTCGGGATCGGCATTGCCTGGGCCAACACACTGGCGGTCTGGCGCGGGCTGACCCGCTGGGGAGGAACGTTCGCCCGTACGCCCAAGTTCCGGCTGGAGGAACAGGACGACCGCTGGGCCGACAGCGGTTACCGGCTCCAGGCCGACGGCAGCACCGTCGGCGAGGTCGCGCTGGCGCTCTACGCACTGGCTACGGCGTTCGTGGCCTACGTCACGGGCAACCGGGGGATGATGCCTTTTCTGCTGCTGTACGCGGCCGCGTTCGGGACGGTGGCGGGGATGGGGCTGGCGCAGACGGTCGCGCCTCGCCGGAAAAGAACCCGGGTTCTCTACAAGAAACCTGGGTTCTGGTAGTGCGTAGTAATGTGCTCGCAATGACGCCAGCGGGGTCATTCTGAGAGTGAGCCTGCCGCTCCCCAGGTAGTATGGCAATGTTAGATCCCAAACGACACTACAACGAATTGGGAAAGGAGCGAGTTTTCTGTCGCCGCGCGAGGCCAATCCTGGCTATAAATGCGGTTGAACGACGTGCCTCAACTCGTTTTTTCTAAATTTGCTGTTCGATCTCCTCTTTGCGCTCTTGGCGTGCTTTGCGGCAAGATGTGGGTAATCAAAGTTCGAACAGTCACTGCGACGCGGTACAAAAGTCAGGGTAAATCGCGGACGGATGACACTAACACCTGCACTCCGCTTCCGTTATACTTGTGACGTAACTGCTCAGATGCCCGGCACTTGTGTGTACCGATTTCGATGAAAGTGGCACAAGGTTGAGAGTTACCTTGTGACAACGGAGCGATTCTGTGATTTGTTGATTGCAAATGATACCCACACGACTGCTCATTATTGACGACCACGACGCCGTGCGCGAAGCACTCGAGTCCCGGCTGCGTGCCACAGAGGAAGTAGAGATCGTGGGTTGCACCGGCTGTTGGAGAACGGGCCTGCGAGACGCCGTGCGCCTAAAGCCCGACGTCGTGCTGATGGAAATCAAACGGTCCGATTTGCAGGGGCTGGATGCACTCCGTTCTTTGACCACAGAATGTCCCCATACCAGCGTCGTTGTCCTCACCTCTTATCTAGACGCCGATGAGCAGGCCGAGGCCCTGCACGCGGGCGCCACGCGCTATCTGCTCAAAGAGATTGACACCCCTCAACTGGTGCGCGAGCTTCGATCCACCGCGCGCCCACAGGCAGTGATTTGACCCCTATCAGTTCCGCCCTGCGCTGAAGGAATAGGCGATCACCCCCTCAGGGCAACTATCAACACAATTCCCGCACAAGATACATTCGCTGTTCTCCATATTGCCTGCCCGCACCATGCCATTGACGTCCAGGCTCATCGGGCAATTCCTCGTGCAGCGCTGGCAATCAATGCACTTTTCCGCTTCTGCTCTCAAGCGCAGCGCGGGCCAGTTGAAGAGATTCCTGATCTTTCTGCCGATGATCATGAACGGGGCCATCCAGCAGATGTAGTGGCAGCCAGCTCTTTTTCCAGCGGCCAGTGAAAGGATCAAAAAGATGCCGACGACGGCATAGTAGACGACGTAACCGGCCGGCCGATCCACCGATATTCCACTGTCCATCAGGTGGAAAAAGTTCACTTCCCGATACCCCCCGGCCGATATGGTCGCCATAGCGATGATGCCGATCCAGGGAATCCAGATGGCCCATTTTATCCAATCCAGTTTCCCGCCCCGGGCCGGTTTGTTGTTGATGGCGAAACAGGCTTCCTGGAGGCCGCCCCCCGGACAGGCCCAGCCGCACCACAGCCTTCCCAGGAACAATGCCGAAAGGAACATCAGGGCGAAGAGGATAAAGCTGCCATTGACGATGCCCTGCGAGGCTCCATCAACGATGACGTACGGGGAAAAATAGTTCAGTGTCACGGGGAACAGTAGAAATGAGATGATGATTAAAGTTTGCCGGGTTCTCTGTCTCGTTTTACGTTTAGGCATGTTTGTGGCCTCCCTTCATCTGTTAATACGTCCCTCCTTAGGGTTCGCAAAAGGTTACTACTCAGGTCAAGACCTCCGAGGTCTGCGACAGGCATTCTGCCCACTGCGACCGTCGAAAAAGGCCGGGATTTCACGCCTGAACGGGTTTTGCAAGACCTCGGAGGTCTGAGCGCGTGCCAGGCTGAGTAGTTACCGCAAAAGTATAATCTCCCGCACTGTGACGGAGCAGCGCCCGATAAATCGGGCTGGAAATTGCTGCTACGCTGCATTTTTGAGCCCCGTTCACGGGGCGCAGTTCCGTAGCGCGGCGACTTTATCGCCACGCTGCCGAGGGGGAAGTCGTTTCTTAACAAGCACCTAGTGCCGGGTTGCACGCCTGATCTGCTACTTTAGGGCAGAGCTTTTACAATGTTCGCCAGCAGGATGGTGTCAGGCCCGTCCACAAAGGTCACGTAGCGCGCCACGCGATAGATGTATACCGTTTCTGAGCTGGTCTCCCACCACTGGCCTTCCAGACCTGCTGGAGGAGCCATAGGTTGGGCGAGCAGGTAGCGGTGGGGAACCGTCGCGCCGAGGGCGCGCTCGAATTCCTCTGCCTCGGCGGTGCTATCCCAGATCGTGCGCCACACGCGCACCCGGCTCCCATCCTCGCGCTCCCAAGCGACAAAGGTATCCCCGCCCCAGCCGTCGGCCGCTTGCCAGGCCGTCTCCTCCGATAGTATAATGTCGAGGTACAGACGAATGACCAGCTCGCCCAACGTATCCTGTAAGCGCAATTCCCATTCCTCGCCGAGCACTCGGCCGAGATGCGGCACGATGACGCGGGCGGGGTCATCTGGCCCTTCTATGTAACGCTCTGGATGGAGCACTTGCTCCGTCGAGCGAGGCGGCGCGGTGTAGGCGCGGTTGATAGCCTGCCACCCTCCGGCCTGGAAAAGCGCGCTGGCGAACCAGCGCCCTTCCTGATAAGGGAAGCGCTCCAACTGTTCCCAGGCTGCGTTGCCGTCCAACTCCTCCCCGTAATCGGGCTGCTCGGCCCACAAGATCAATTCCGTCAGATGCTCCCAATCGGCCACGGCCGGCTCTCCGTAGCGATAGAACGCCGTCAGGAGCAGCGCGTCTCCTTCGATCAAAGCCTCGACCGCCAGTTTGGCGTCGCTGGTCGCAGCGCGCGCGTCCATCGCGCCCAGGTCGAAATGCTGATCTTGCAAGGCGTGAGCGTGAGCGTGGGCCAGCACTGCCTGATCGTCGTCGCTATCCGCCGGCCGGCCGGCGGCGATGTAGAGTTGCTCCTGTTCGGGTACATAGATACCCGCCGTATCGTGGGCGCGCACGAAAACGGGGACGTCGGGCAGCAGTCCCAGGGTGACGTAGGGCAGCAGCCGGGTCTCTGGGTCGCGCTCGGCGTGGAGTTGACGCAGCAACACGGTCATTTCGCGCTCGTCGAGAAAGCTAAGCGGCGACTCGGCGCGGGGAGACAGGCCGCGCAACGTCTCCAGCTGATGGGCGATCTGGTCGAAGAGGCGGGCGGCCTGTATCTGAGACCAGATGTCTTCTTCGAGCATAGTGGAGGGCGTGGGCGATGGAGATGGGAGCGGCGCCGGAGGCGAGGGTGTCAGGAGCGGAGGTGTAGCAGGCGAGGGGCCGTCCAGGTTTTGAAGAGAGGTGACCATAAAGCCCGTGAGCATGGCAAAGACGGCGATGACGGCCACGATCATCGAGAGGATGGTGAGACGCTGTCCGGACGTAAAGCCGGATCCGTTCACGCCAGCGCCTCGCGTTGTTGCCGGATGAGGTCGGCGATGGAAGATGCTGCCGCGTCCAACATGCGATCCAGCGTCTCTCGTGAGAAGGGCGCGCCCTCGGCTGTGCCTTGTACTTCGACCAGGCGATCGTCGTCCGTCATCACCACGTTGAGATCCACCTCGGCGGCGCGATCCTCGGCGTAGCACAGGTCAGTGCGCACCTCGCCATCCACCACGCCGACGCTGATGGCGGCGACCGGTGGCTTTAGCGTTTCCGGCGGAACTGCACCCCGTTCGGCCAACCGGCGTAGCGCCAGGGCCACGGCGACATAGCCGCCGGTGATGGCGGCGGCGCGGGTTCCCCCGTCCGCCTGCAACACGTCACAGTCCACGATCAGTGTGCGCTCGCCCAGCAGATTGAGATCCACTCCGGCGCGCAGGGAGCGCCCGATTAGACGGCGGATTTCCTGCGTCCGCCCGCGCAATCCGTCGGTCTCGCGGCGCGTGCGGGTGTGGGTGGAGCGGGGCAGCAGCGCGTACTCGGCCGTCAGCCAGCCGCGTCCGTGTTCGTCCATCCAGGCCGGCGTCTGCTCCTCAATGCTGACGTTGCACAGCACGCGGGTCTGGCCCATCTCGATCAGCACCGAGCCCTCAGGATACTCGACATAGTCCAGGGTGAACCGTACCGGGCGAAGCTCGTCGGGTCGGCGCCCGTCGGGGCGTTGGGGATCATCAATCATATCTTTTGTTTGGGCGAGCACAAGCTCGGTAGAGACCTCCGAGGTCTAGGGTCTCTACTGAAATGAAACACACCCATATCTTTTGCTATCCGAGGCTCCGCCTCCGCCGGCCTGCCAGCAAGACCCCTGCCGCTCCCAGCGGCAGCGCCGCTGCGCCGGGGCAGATTCCGCCGCCCGACCCTTGCTCGGGTTCCTCGATCGGTTCTTCCACTGGTTCTTCCACCGGCTCCTCGGCTGGTTCCTCGACCGGCTCGGCCGTGGGGACAGGCTGAGGCCACTCACCGACGGCGAGAGCGATGTCGTCCGCCCACAGTGTGCCCTCGCCCGGACCGACGCTGAATCCGTAGCCTATCATACGCGCCGGGTCTATTTCGGCCAACCCGGCCTCGCCCACCCATTCCGCCTTTTCGAAATCTGTCCAGGGAAAGATGAACTGCGCCCAGCCGTCGTCACTCTCCGTCGTGGTCTCGAACCCCACCTCGAAGGGCGTGGGGTCGTCGGGGTCGCCGGAGAATACCGCCAGCGTGAACCACTCCCCCGTCCCTTCGGAGTGGAGCCACAGGGAAAGCCCCGTGCTGCCGCTCCAGTCTCGCAGGGGGTCGAAGGAGCGCCCGCAATACCCATATCCGTCGGGCGCGACGGCGTAGCCGATGCGCAGAGATGCCGCGTCCGCGTGCGCCACTCCGCCGGCGTCCCGCTCGCACTCGATGGTGGAGCCGTTCTCGGCAGAAAAGTCCCAGACGATGTCCTCCTCAAAATCGTCAATCAGACCTGCCGCCGGTAGGGGGACGACGATGGGAGTCGGCTGCGCGCCCCCTTCGTCGGGCGGGGGTGTCTCGGAGGGCGCGGTAGGTGTGGGACGGGGCGTGCCGGCGTGGTAGCTCTCGATGGCCTGGTCTAGGAACTCGACAAAGAGCGGGCCGATGGCGCGATTGGCCTGCTCGTTGGGGTGGCCGTCGTAATCGTCCACGCGGTACTCGGGCCGCAGAAAGTTGTCGTCGCCCGCCAGGTGGCCGAAAAAGTCAAAAGTAAAGAGGTTGGGATGGCCGGCCAGGAATTCGTCGGAGGAGAGCCAATCGGCGAAGGCGCGCGCCCGCGCCCCTTCTTGGGGGTCGCTTGCGGCGGGCACCTGGGGCGGCTGGGTGACGACGACGAATATCTTGTCCGGGTACTGGTCCACCCGGTCGCGGATGGCGCGGTAGTAGGATTTGTACTCGTTCAGTTGGTAGTCGTCCCCGATGTTGCTGGTGGGGTAGCAGGATTTGAAGGCGATGACGTCGTACTGCATCAGGTGGCTGAAGGTGTTATCGGGCGGGTCGTGGAGCGGCTGGGCAAAGATC